>NZ_VTTK01000053.1:0-36564 GCF_008365135.1 Azospirillum sp. Sh1
ACTCCTCCCCTGGGAATGGAAGGCAATCCGCGAGCAGACGAAAGCTGCCTGACCGCGGCACTCAGCGGATGCTTACGATCAACGAGCGGCTGGTGCCCTTCGGCAAATGGGTCTGCACCGGCGAACGGCCGCGCTGCTCCACCTGTCCGCTGCTGTCGATGTGCGCGCGGGTGGGCGTGACCGACTCACGCTGACGATAGGATTGATGCAGATCCTGGCGGGGCGCCGGAGGCTTGGCTAGAAAGCGGCCGGGTTTCCGCTTTCCGAGGCTCTTGCGATGATCGTCTATGCCCTGCACTGCACCTGCGGCCATGATTTCGACCAGTGGTTCGACAATATGGCCGATTACGACACCAAGAAGGCCGCCGGCATCCCCTGCCCGTCCTGCGGCGGCACCGAGGTCGCCAAGGCCATCATGGCCCCGCGCGTCGGCAAGTCCCTGCCGGCGCCCGCCCCGGCCTGCGCGCCCGCCTGCGCCCCCAGTGGCTGCGGCGGGGGCGGCTGTCCGATGATGATGTGAGGGAGGCGGCGCTCAGCGCCGCCGCGCCTCCGCCGTCAGCCGCGGGCCGGGCGTCAGTTCCTCCCGGCGGCGGGGGCCGCCGAAGCTCGGCTCGACGCGGGTGTCGCGCGGACGGTCGTCGCCGGCCGGTGCTCGGCTGAGTGGATCGACGCCCCGGCCGCTGCGCCACCATGCGAAGCCGAGGCCGCCCAGCGTCGCGGCGAGCAGCCCGGCGACACCGGCACGCGCGGCGTTGGACTGCCAGACCGACGGGGCCGCGCCGACCGCAACCGGTTCCTCCACCGGGACCGGCTTGCCGTCGGGCGTGGTCGCCGACACCGCCCCGCGCGGTGCGGCCTGCGGCACCGGCCCCTCGGATGCGCTGGCGGAGGCGCTGGCGGAGGCACTGGTCGACGGACGCGGCGCGCTCTGGGGAGTCGGGCTGGAAGGCGCGGCAGCGGAAGCCGGCGCGCTCGCCGATGGACGCGCCGCCGGGGCGGCGGCGGGGGCGCTGTGGCTGGCGGAAGAGGAGGAGGAGGAGGACGACACCGGGGCGCCGCCGAACTGGGCCATGCCGCCGACGCTCTCGTTGCCCGACTCGACCCGGCCGGTCGGGGCGGCGCGCGGCGTCACCTCCTTCTCGTGGCGGGTCTGGCCGACCTGGCTCTTGGACAGGCTGCCCATGGTCGGCGAGGCCTTCTTTTCGCGGTCGCCCATCATTTTGTTGATGGTGGCTTGGTCGAGGTTGCCGGTGGCGGGCAGGCCGACCGACTTCTGATAGGCGCTGAGGGCTGAGCGGGTTTCGGGCGTCATCTGGCCCTTGGCCCGGCCGCCGATGTCGAAGCCCTTTTCCTTGAGGATGGTCTGCGCCCACTGGATGTCGGCGACCGATGCCTCCGCCCTTGCCGGAGCGGGCGTTCCCATGGTCAGAGCCGATACCACCACCGCGACAGCCGCCACCGCGGCGCCACCATGCACCCGCCGCGAAATCCCAGACATTGCCTCTCCCTCCGTCCGTGACGCCAGACCGACTTCAGAGCCACGACACTCCCCCCGAATCGGGGAAACTGGATCGTGTTACCAGATTGCGTCGCTTTTCCGGCGGCGATTTTGGTGCGTCTGCGTTGTCCGCCGCGCAGCGTTGCCGAAAAGGCGCGTTCCCGGAAATGGTGCGCGAAAATGGATCGAAAAGCCCCGGTCGTGGTAGCGTCAAATCGGGGACGAAAAAGGAGCGGGACGCAAGCCATGACCGGGACCATAGCCGCACGCCTGCCGGCCCTGCCGGTGCTGGCCTGCCTGTCCACGCTCGCCCTGCTGTCCGGCTGCAGCAGCCCGCCGTCCTACCGGGAGTGGACCGCCAGCCCGGACGTGCCGACCGTCGCCTATGACGAATGCACCGAGCAGGTGGACAACGCCATGCGCCTGCGCGGCTATCCCCTGCGCCCGCTGCCGGAAACGCCGCAGTTCGGCTATCGCAAGGAAATCTTCGCGCTGTGCATGCGTCGCAAGGGCTATGCGGCGGAGTGACGCCTTGCCGCCCGGCCGTTACCGGCCGCCGGCGAAGTGCAGGTAGGCCAGGGCGCCCGCCAGCGTGCCGATCAGGATCACCGTCAGATAGATTCGCAGCGGCAGGGCGATCGGTTCAGCGGATTTACGCTTGCCCTTCGGTTTGCGGGGAGTTGCCGGGACGGGCTTCGGTGGAGGCCGGACGCTTCCGCCCCTGGTGGGATCGTACAGCTCGATCAGCGTCCAGTTGAACTCCATCCCTTCATAGGCGGAGTCGGCGTTGTAATCGAGCTGAATCAGCCGGAAATAGGCCCGCGGGTTGATGCCGACCATCTGGTCGAAACGCGCCTTGGCGTGGGCCAGCTCCTCGCCGACCTCCAGCGTCTTCCACCCCTTGCCACGCGCCTTCTGGATGGCGAACCTAGTCGGCTGGGGCGGGCGGGGGGACGGCATGGCCGCAGTCTACCGCCGCCCTCAGGCCAGCGGAACGGCGTTGTTGCGGATGACCGACGCATACCAGTCGTAGCTGGCCTTCGGGGTGCGGGCCATCGTCTTGCGGTCGACCTGGACCAGACCGAAATGGCGGCGGTAGCCCTCCGACCATTCGAAATTGTCCAGCAGCGTCCAGGCCATGTAGCCCTTGAGGTTGCAGCCCTCGTCGATCGACTTGGCGGCGGCCAACAGATGGTCGCGCAGATAGGCGATGCGGTCGCGGTCCTCGACACGGCCGCTCGGGCCGATGCTGTCGGGGTAGTCGGCCCCGTTCTCCGTCACATAGACCGGCGGGTTGCCGTATTTCTCCTGCAGTTCGGCCAGGATTTCGCTCAGCCCATCCGGCTCCACCGGCCAGTCCATGCCGGTCTTGCGCGTGCCCTCCGGCGCCGAGCCGTAGCCGGTGCCGAACAGCCCCTGCGGATCGGGCTGCTGGTGCATGCGGCTGTAGTAGTTGACGCCGAGGAAATCGACCGGCTGGTTGATGCGCGCCAGATCGTCGGGCTTGGCGATGCGGGCGAAGTCCGCCTCCAGCAACTCCGGGAAGCGGCCCTTGAACAGCGGGTCGAGGCAGGAGCGGTTCCACACCGCATCCCACATCAGCGAGGCCGGATAGTTCGAGTCGAGCCCGCCGACCGGCCAGGACGGCTGCAGCGACAGCACGGTGCCCAGTTGCCAGTTCCTGCCGCCCGCCTTGCGCAGGGCCGCCAGCGCGGTGCCCTGGGCGAGATTCTGGTGGTGGATCGCCTTCAGGCAGGTCTCGCGCCCGGTCAGGCCGGGCGCATGGCCGCCGGTGCCGTGGCCGAAGATGGCGACCACCGACGGCTCGTTCAGCATCACCCAGTGCTTCGCCCGGTCGCCCAGCCGGGCGGTCACCGCCAGCGCGTATTCGGTGAACCAGCCGGCGATGTCCCGGTTGGTCCAGCCGCCGCGGTCCTGCAGGGCCTGCGGCAGGTCCCAATGGAACAGGCAGGGCCAGGGCTGGATGCCTTTCGCCAGCAGCGTGTCGGTCAGCCGGTCGTAGAAGTCCAGCCCCTTGGCATTCACCGCGCCGGTGCCCTGCGGCATCACCCGCGGCCAGGCGATGGAGAAGCGGTAGGCCTTCATCCCGGCCTTCGCCATCAGATCCACATCCTCGGCATAGCGGCGGTAATGGTCGCAGGCCACGTCGCCGGTGTCGCCGTTGGCGATTCGCCCGTAGGAATGGCTGAAGGTGTCCCAGACGCTGGGCGCCCGCCCATCCTCGGCGACGGCGCCCTCGATCTGGTAGCTGGAGGTGGAGACGCCCCACAGGAAATCGTCGGGGAAGGACGTCGACGGAACGGCGGTTCCGGGAGCCGCCTGGACGGGCTTGCGGCTCAGCGCCGCGAAGGCAGCGGTGCCGGTCGCGGTGACCGCGGTCGCCTTCAGGGCCGTCTTCAGGAAAGTCCGCCGCCGCATCGCCTGCATCTCCACTCTATCCGCCGATCCCGACGCCGCGCACTCTATGCGGTCCGGCGGCGTTGGCAACCGGGGGATTACCCGGAACACCGATTTCAAGGGACCACGTCGCCATAGGCGCGGGCCGGATGCTGGAATATAGTGGCGGTCATGCAAAACCTTTTCCCCATCCTGATGGTCATGGCGATGCTGGCGGTGGTCGGCTCGCTGTTCGTCGGCCTCTTCTTCATGGCCCGTGGCGGCCAGGGCGATCCCCGCCGCTCCAACAAGGCGATGCGGCTGCGCGTGATGCTGCAGGGTGCTGCGCTGCTGCTGTTCGTTCTCGCCATCCTGACCAAAGGCTGACGGTTCCCCATGGTGAAGCTGACCAAGATCTACACGCGCGGCGGCGACGCCGGCGAAACCTCGCTCGGCGACGGCAGCCGGGTGCCGAAGCATGACCGCCGCGTCGCCGCCTATGGCACGGTGGACGAGGCGAACGCCGTCATCGGCATGGCGCGCCTGCACACCGCCGGTATGACGGAAGCCGACGCCATGCTGGGCCGCATCCAGAACGACCTGTTCGATCTGGGCGCCGACCTCTGCACGCCGGAGGAGGAGGACCCGAAATACCCGCCGCTGCGCATCGTGCAGGCGCAGGTCGACCGGCTGGAGGCGGAGATCGACGCGATGAACGCCGATCTGGCGCCGCTGACCTCCTTCATCCTGCCCGGCGGCTCTCCGGCGGCGGCGCATCTGCATCTGGCCCGCACCGTCGTGCGCCGGGCGGAACGGCTGATGACCGATCTGGCCCGGCATGAGCCGGTGACGCATGCTGCGCTGAAATACATCAACCGGCTGTCCGACCATCTGTTCGTGCTGAGCCGGGTGGTGAACCGCAACGGGGCGGACGACGTGCTGTGGGTGCCCGGCGCCAACCGCTGAGTTATTGCGGCGCCCACGTCCCTGCCGCGACAATCAGGCCGGTACACGACGCCGCCCGCGCATCCGGCGCGTCATTGACAGTGGTAATGCCAGATCCTATGGTCCGTTCGCAACCACAGCAATTTTCGCGGTGTTCGCCGTAACAGGCGCGCGCTCAGCAGCCAGGGTGAGTTATGAAAGTCCTCGTCCCCGTTAAGCGAGTGGTCGACTACAACGTGAAGATCCGCGTTAAGGCGGATGGCAGCGGCGTCGAGACCGCCAACGTGAAGATGAGCATGAACCCCTTCGACGAGATCGCCGTCGAAGAAGCCGTGCGCCTGAAGGAAGCCGGCACGGCGACCGAGATCGTCGTGGTCTCCGTCGGCCCGACCCAGGCCCAGGAGACCCTGCGCACCGCTCTCGCCATGGGTGCCGACCGCGCCATCCTGGTGCAGACCGACGTGACGACCGAACCGCTCGCCGTCGCCAAGCTGCTGAAGGCCCTGGTCGAGAAGGAGGCCCCCGGCCTCGTCATCCTCGGCAAGCAGGCGATCGACGACGACTGCAACCAGACCGGCCAGATGCTGGCGGCGCTGCTCGGCTGGGGCCAGGGCACCTTCGCGTCGAAGGTCGTCGCCGGCGACGGCAAGGTCGCGGTGACGCGTGAGATCGACGGCGGTCTGGAGACGGTGGAGCTGAAGCTGCCGGCGGTGGTGACGGCCGACCTGCGCCTGAACGAGCCGCGCTATGCCTCGCTGCCCAACATCATGAAGGCGAAGAAGAAGCCGCTGGAGACCGTCACGCCGGATGCCCTGGGCGTCGACGTGACGCCGCGTCTGAAGACGCTGAAGGTCGTTGAGCCGCCGAAGCGTCAGGCCGGCATCAAGGTGCCGGACGTCGCCACGCTGGTCGACAAGCTCAAGAACGATGCGCGCGTGATCTGAGGGGGATGAACTGACCATGGCCAACATTCTCGTCATCGCGGAACACGACGGCGCCTCGCTGAAGCCCGCCACCCTGAACGCCGTCACCGCCGCTTCCAAGATCGGCGGCGACATTCACCTGCTGGTCGCCGGCAAGGGCGCGCAGGCCGCTGCCGACGCCGCCGCCAAGGTCGCCGGCGTCGCCAAGGTGCTGCTGGCCGACGATTCGGCTTACGAGCACCAGCTGCCGGAAGACGTCGCCCCGCTGGTGGTGTCGGTCGCCAAGAACGGTTACGGCCATGTGCTGGCCGGCGCCACCTCGGTCGGCAAGAACCTCCTGCCGCGCGTCGCGGCGCTGCTGGACGTCGCCGCCATCTCCGACATCACCGCCGTGGTTTCCGGCGAGATTTTCGAGCGGCCGATCTATGCCGGCAACGCGATTGCGATGGTGCAGTCGTCCGATCCGGTGAAGGTGATTACCGTCCGCACCACCGCCTTCGAGACCGCCGCCGCCGAAGGCGGTTCGGCCGCAGTGGAAAGCGTGGCCGGTGTCGGTGCCGCCGGCCTGTCGAGCTTCGTCTCGGCCGAGCTGACCAAGTCGGAGCGTCCGGAGCTGACCGCCGCCCGCGTGGTGGTTTCGGGTGGCCGCGGCATGCAGTCGGGCGACAATTTCCCGATGCTGGAGGCCCTGGCCGACAAGCTGGGTGCCGCGGTGGGCGCCAGCCGCGCCGCCGTGGACGCGGGTTTCGTGCCGAACGACTACCAAGTCGGGCAAACCGGCAAGATCGTGGCGCCGGAGCTGTACATCGCCGTCGGCATTTCGGGTGCGATCCAGCACCTCGCCGGTATGAAGGACAGCAAGGTCATCGTCGCGATCAACAAGGATGAGGAAGCGCCCATCTTCCAGGTCGCCGATTACGGCCTCGTCGCGGACCTGTTCAAGGCCGTGCCGGAGCTGACGGAAAAGCTTGGATAAGGCGCGCTGATCCGGACTGCCGCGGCGGTCACCGGATGGAACCGGTGCCCGCCGCGGCGGACCAACTTACCCACATCCTTCGCGGGACAGCCTCCATGACCACGATCAAGAAGATTGGCATCATCGGTGCGGGCCAGATGGGCAGCGGCATCGCCCAGGTCTGTGCCCAGGCCGGGTACGACGTCACCCTGTCCGACATCAGCGAAGCGGCGCTGGAAAAGTCGCTCGCCGGCATCTCCCGGAACTTCGACCGGCAGATCCAGAAGGGCAAGCTGAGCGAGACGGACAAGACGGCCGCGCTTGGCCGCATCGTCACCGGCACCGACCTGTCGATCTTCGGCGACTCCGATCTGGTGATCGAGGCTGCGACCGAGAACGAGGCACTGAAGCGCGACCTGCTGAAGAAGCTGGTTCCGCACCTGAAGCCGGAGGCGCTGATCGCGACGAACACCTCGTCGATCTCGATCACCCGTCTGGCGGCGGCGACCGACCGTCCGGCCAAGTTCATGGGCATGCACTTCATGAACCCGGTGCCGGTGATGCAGCTGGTCGAGCTGATCCGCGGCATCGCGACCGACGAGCCGACCTTCAACGCCATCAAGGAACTGACGCTCGCCATCGGCAAGACCGCCGCGGTGGCCGAGGATTTCCCGGCCTTCATCGTCAACCGCATCCTGCTGCCGATGATCAACGAAGCCGTCTACACCCTCTATGAGGGCGTCGGCGGCGTCGATGCCATCGACACCGCGCTGAAGCTGGGCGCCAACCACCCGATGGGCCCGCTGGAACTGGCCGACTTCATCGGCCTGGACACCTGTCTGGCGGTGATGCAGGTGCTGTATGAAGGGCTGGCCGACAGCAAGTACCGCCCCTGCCCGCTGCTGGTGAAGTATGTCGAGGCCGGCTGGATCGGCAAGAAGTACGGCCGCGGCTTCTACGACTACTCGCAGACGCCGCCGGTGCCGACGCGCTGAGGATTGTTTGGTTGGGGAAAGCCCGCCTTGGGGAACCGGGGCGGGCTTTTTTGTTGGCTTTGCTGAAGAGGGATTGGCTGGCGAATGCCCCCTCCCTAACCCTCCCCCGCTATTGCGGGAGAGGGAACTCCGCCGCTTCGGCACTGACCCCCTCTCCCGCGGAACGCGGGGGAGGGTTGGGGAGGGGGCAAAGCACCTTCCCTCCCCCAGCACTTCACTTCGGCAGCGCATAGGCGATCACCGAATCGCCCTTCCTGGTCCCGAGCGAGCCATGGCCGCCGGCCACCACCAGCACATATTGCCGGCCGTCCTCCCCCTGGTAGGTCATCGGCGTGGCCTGACCGCCGGCCGGAAGACGGCTTTCCCACAGCTGCTTGCCGGTGGAAACGTCGTAGGCCCGCACATAATAGTCGATGGTGCCGGACAGGAAGGCCACGCCGCCCGCGGTCATGATCGGGCCGCCCAGGTTGGGCACGCCCATGCGGAAGGGCAGCGGCACCGGCGAGGCGTCGCGGGTGGTGCCGTTCTTGTGCTTCCACACGATCTTGCCGGTCGTCAGGTCGGCCGCTGCGACATAGCCCCAGGGCGGCGCCTGACAGGGCAGGCCCAGGACCGAGACGAAGGGGGCGAGCTTCACCGCATAGGGCGCGCCGAAATTCTCGTTGAGAGCCGGCAGGCTGAATTGCGGCCGTTCCCCACCCTGGACATACAGCTCCGTATCGTTCTGGCGCCGCACCAGCTGCGACACGAAGGCGAGATATGTGGGCGTGGTGAAGGCGATTTGGCGCTTGGGGTCGACCGCGACGCTGCCCCAGTTGAACACGCCGAAATTGCCGGGATAGATCAGCGAGCCCTGCAGCGACGGCGGGGTGAAGCGGCCGTCATAGCGCAGGCGCTTCAGCGCGATGCGGCAGGCGAGTTGGTCGAACATCGTCGCACCCCACATGTCCGCCCCGGTCAGCGGCGGCGGATCGTAGGACAGGGCGGAGACCGGCTGGGTCGGGGCGGTATGATCGCCCTCGGCGGCACCCTGCGGCGCCGGCTTCTCGGTCACCGGCAGGATCGGCTTGCCGGTGCGGCGGTCCAGCACGAACAGTTCGCCCTGCTTGGTCGGCTGCACCAGGGCCGGGACGGTCTGACCGTCGACGGTCAGGTCGATCAGGCTGGGCTGCGCCGGCACGTCATAGTCCCACAGATCGTGATGCACGGTCTGAAAGACCCAGCGCACCTGCCCCGTCGCCAGATCGAGCGCCACGACGGAAGAGGAGAAGCGCTCCACCGCCGGGCTGCGGTTGCCGCCGAACTGGTCGGGCGGCTGGTTGCCCAGTGGCACATAGACCATGCCCAGCGCCTCGTCGACGCTGGAGATTGACCAGCTGTTGGGCGAGTTGACGGTGTAGGTCTGGCCGTCGGGGATCGGCGCGGTCTGGTCCGGCTTGGCCGAATCCCAGTTCCACACCAGATGGCCGTCATTGACGTCGAAGGCGCGGATCACGCCCGACTGCTCGTGGACCGACACATTGTCCAGCACCGTGCCGCCGACGATGACGAGGTTGGCCGTCACCACCGGCGGGGAGGTCGAATAATAGGCGCCGGGCCGGACATTCGGCATGTTGGCCCACAGGTTGATCTGCCCGTCCTGGCCGAAGCCGGTGCAGATCGACCCGTCCTCCGGGTTCAGCGCGACCAGACGGCCGTCGGCGGTCGGCATGAACAGCTTCGACGCGCAGGGACCCGCGCCGACCGGCGTGGTGCCGGTGGCGGGGGTGGCCGGGTTCGGCGGAGTCGGGATGGTGGGGGCGACCCCGGCGGTGTCGGTGCTCGGTGCATCGGTGGTGGCCGGGGCCGTCCGCGGCGTCGCCGGACCGGGCGATGCGGCGACCGACTGCGAGGCCGCATGGTAGGACAGGCCGCGGCAGGTCAGGTGCTGCAGGGCGAGGTTGCGCGGGTTGATCTCCAGATCGCGGCGCCAGACCTCCTTGCCGGTCGTCGCGTCCAACGCGATGACGAGCTGGTGCGGGGAACACAGGAACAGCCGGTTGCCGATCTTCAGCGGCGTCACCTCGAAGGTGGTTTCCGTGGGATCGCCGGGCCGGCCGCGCAGGTCGCCGGTGTGGTAGGTCCAGGCGACCTCCAGCTTGTCAACATTCTGCGGCGTGATGCCGGTCAGCGGCGAATAGCGCTGGCCGTAGCCGGTGCGGCCATAGGCCTGCCACTCCCCGTCCGGGATCGCGGGGCCGGAGCCGGCGCCTGCATCCGCAGCCCCGGTGTCGGCGGCCGATGCGGTCTGCTGGCGCTGCGGGACGGTACCATCGATGCGGTGCGGGTCGGTGAACCAGGAGACGACGGCGACCAGCAACACGATCACCAGCGAGGCGGTGAGCGGGATGCCGGTGCCGCGGAAGACGCCGACGGGATAGGCGCCCGGCGCCCGTTCGCCGGCCACCGGTTCACGCTCGCCCAGGCTGCGGGTGATCCAGGGCAGAATAAGCAGGAAGCCCACCACCGCGATCACGTCGCCGCGCGCCGACAGCCGCCACCAGTCCAGCCCCGCTTCCCACAGCGCCCAGATCAGCGTGCCGATCACCAGCAGCGCGTAGATCGACAGCGCCATCGGCGACCGCTTCACCAGAAGCACGGCGGTGGCCAGGAACAGCACGCCTGCGATGGCGTAGTACCAGGACCCGCCCAGCAGGATCAGCCACAGCCCGCCGCCCAGCGAGCCGAGCCCCAGTATCGCCAGAAGGATGACCATCGCCCAGAGAGCGACGCTTCGATTTGAATGTGTCATGGCACGTCCTCAGCCAAAGCTCTTTTCGAACCCAACTCCCGGCGGTTGACTTGGTTGCGCCTCTTTTGAGCGGTAGCCGCCATGCGCCCGCCGCCGCCGTCTTGCGGCAACGTTCCCGAACGGACAGGGGAACGGGTCGCGCGCACCGACTGTTGAACGGCCAACGATCCCCAAAACCATGAATCGGAGGCCGCCATGCATCGCCATCCCTGGAGCGAGGAGTTCGCGAAGATGAGGCCGGAAGCGCGCTATCGCGGCGTCGGCCCGCGCAACTACCGCCGCTCCGACGAACGCATTTTGGAGGACATCAACGAACGCCTGACCGACGACCACCACATCGACGCATCGGACATCGGCGTGACGGTGGAAGGGGGCGAGGTGACGCTGTCCGGCACCGTGGCGGACCGCGCCGCCCGCCGCCGGGCGGAGGACATCGCCGAGAGCGTGTCGGGCGTCGGGCATGTGCAGAACGACCTGCGGGTCGCCAGTCCGACCGGCTCGGGCCGGACCGCCATGGTCGGCGTCGGCGAGCGGGTGGAACCGGCAGCCCCACAGGGCGAGGGCAGCGTGACCGGCCCCGGCGCCCCGGCGCGTGACGCGATGGTGGCCGCACTCGACAACAGCTCCATGGTGTTGGGCAAACAGCCGCTGCCGGAGGATGACACCCTGCGGCGCGGTGACGCCATGGTCGGCAGCGAGAGGCGCGACCGCCGCTAGGTCGGCGCCCACCTGCGCCGGATGCGCTGCTGCCCTGCGCGGAGGACCGGAAGGCCGGAGGGGGTACTTAACCGTTGGTTAACCGGCGGGGACCATTGTCCCGCGGCCAATCGAGTATCCCCTCTCAAGCCTTCTGGAACAGAGCAGCTGCCATCATGGGCAACAAGACCATCAAGCTTTCCGACAAGTCCGGTTACCGCGACGTCGCGCTGGACCAACTGCCGCGCAACGTCCGCGCCGCGGTGACCGACCTGTCGACCAAGAACCCGGTCGCCGACATCATCGTCGACCAGTCGGGCATGCTGTACCGCATCCACCTGTCGGCCCCGGCCAACATGTATGTGGACGTTCTGGCCGTCGCCTGACGCGGTTGCGAGTCTTTTGCTTCTCTCGGCCGTCATCCCCGCGAAGGCGGGGAACCAGAAGGCTTCGCATCCAAGCCCTTGAACGGGCTGGATTCCCGCCTTCGCGGGAATGACGGCCGAGGGAAGCCGATGTTTGAGAACCGGTGTTAAGCGATTCGAACCTGAGCGCCTTTCAGCGGGACTTGAAAAAGCTCACAATCTCTTGTGCGGCTCCATAGCGATTCAGCATTGGAAAGGGCGGCTTGCAGCTATTGCAGCCGCCCTTCGTCGTTCCGGCCCTCCAGCCTTGCCAGCGCACGGTTCAGCAGGCGTGGCGGCAGCATCGCCACCGCTCCTTCCCGCACCGCCCGCACATCCTCCAGGTCGAGGCCGGTGACGACGGCCAATTGGCGGTCGTCCAGACCGCGGTCTTCGGCCAGAATCATGATCCATCCCGCCAGCGTGCGGGCCTGGGCCAGTTCGGTGCGGTCGTTGAACCAAAGGCCGCCGCCTTTTCGCCCAATCGGACGGCCAATCGGCGTTGCGTTTTCGAAAGGCATATCGGGATCGAAAGACGTCATGGACGCACCTCCCCTCAGCGGTTTCTTTCGCACTCGCAGCAAAAACACAGACTCATCGGCAGATTTTGTTCCGCTTCATCTATGAAGTCTGCGGCCGGCCTTCCAGAGGGTGGTAGGCAATATTCGGCACTCCCAACGATCTTTCTCCTGTCTTTTTGCGCTGCGGCATGATCGGAAGGCGCCGGGCGGCCCCCTTTCCGGGATTCTTTGAAACTGTCTTCACCGGCCGGGGGCTAGGGCGGAGCGGTGGCTTCGGCGTATAACCGGGGGCATCGTCCTGTTTCCCCCGTGCAGTCCGGACCCGCCGATGCCCGAATCCCCGCTCTCTGGACCGGCCCTTCTCGACCGCATCGACGCGCTGGCGGCGATCAGCGCGGAGGATGGCCGGTTGTCGCGCCTCTACCTGACGCCGGAACACCGCCGTGCCAATGACCTCGTCGCCGCCTGGATGCGCGAGGCGGGCATGGCCGTGCGCGAGGATGCGGTCGGCAACATCATCGGCCGCTATGAAGGCAACCAGCCGGGTCTGCCGGCGCTGCTGATTGGCTCCCACCTCGACACCGTGCGCGACGCCGGGCGCTATGACGGCATGCTGGGCGTGCTGAGCGGCATCGCCGTGGTCGCCAACCTCAACGCCCGCCGCCGGCGCCTGCCCTTCGCCGTCGAGGTGATCGGCTTCGGCGACGAGGAGGGCACGCGGTTCCAATCGACCCTGATCGGCAGCCGCGCCATCGCCGGCACCTTCGACCCGGCGGTGCTGGAGACGCGCGACGCCGCCGGCACGCGGCTGGCCGACGCCATGACCGCCTTCGGTCTTCAACCCGCCGCCTGGGCAAGCGCAGCCTACGAGCCGCATGCCGTGCTGGCCTATGTGGAACTGCACATCGAGCAGGGGCCGGTGCTGGAGGCGCTGGGCCGGCCGGTCGGCGTCGTCACCGCCATCGCCGGCGCCACCCGGCTGGCGGTGACGGTGGAGGGGATGGCCGGCCATGCCGGAACCGTGCCGATGACCCTGCGCCGCGACGCGCTGGCCGCCTCCGCCGAGATGATCCTGGCGGTGGAGCAGCTGTGCTCCGGGCAGGAGCGGCTGGTCGGCACCGTCGGCCGGATCGAGGCATCGCCCGGCGCCACCAACGTCATCCCCGGCAAGGTCCGCTTCACCATCGACCTGCGCGCCGACCGCGACCCCCTGCGGCTGGAGCGGGTCGGAGCCGTCCGCGCCCGGCTGGAGGCCATCGCCGACGCCCGCGGCGTCGCCATCGGCTTCGAGACCCTGCATGAAAGCCCGGCCGTCGCCTGCCACCCCGCGCTGATGGCGCAGTTCGCCGCCGCAGCCGCCGCCGAAGGGCTGGACGCGCCGGAACTGCCGAGCGGCGCCGGCCACGACGCCATGGCGGTGGCGGCGCTGACCGACATCGCCATGCTGTTCGTGCGCTGCGAACGCGGCATCTCGCACAACCCGGCCGAACGCATCACCGCCGCCGACGCCGAGGCCGGCGCCCGCGTGCTCGCCCGCTTCGTCGACCATTTCCAGCCCGCAACCTCCCCCTCCATCCCGTGACGGACCGCCTGCCATGACCGACCTGTCCCCCTCCCTCGCCGCCACACTGGATGAAGCGGTGAACGCCCGCTTCGACGAGGAGGTCCGTTTCCTGGCGGAGCTGGTGAAGGTGCCGTCCGACAACCCGCCCGGCGACTGCGCCCCCCACGCCGTCCGCGCCGCCGAACTGCTGGAGGCGATGGGCTTCACGGTGGAACGCCACCCGGTTCCGGCCGAGCTGGTGCGGGCCAACGGCATGATCAGCGCCACCAATCTGGTGATCCGCCACCGCTTCGGCGATGGGCCTACCGTAGCGCTGAACGCCCATGGCGACGTGGTGCCGCCGGGCGAGGGCTGGTCGAGCGATCCGTATGGAGCGGAAATCCGCGACGGCGTGATGTACGGGCGCGGCGTGGCGGTGTCGAAGTCCGACTTCGCCACCTACGCTTTCGCCCTGCAGGCGCTGATGGCCTCGAACGCGGCGCTGAAGGGCACGGTCGAGCTGCATTTGACCTATGACGAGGAAGCCGGCGGCGAGATCGGGCCGAAATGGCTGCTCGACCAGGGGATTTCCAAGCCGGACTATGCGGTGTCGGCCAGCTTCGCCTATTCGGTGGTGACCGGGCACAATGGCTGCCTGCATCTGGAGGTACAGGTCGACGGCAAGTCCGCCCATGCCGCCCGTCCCGACACCGGCCATGACGCGCTGGAGGCGGCGACCGGCATCCTGACCGCGCTCTACGCCCACCGGCCGGAACTGGCGGAGCGCCGCTCCAGCGTCACCGGAATCACCCACCCGTCGCTGACCGTCGGGCTGATCCAGGGCGGCATCAACACCAACGTGGTCCCCGACCGCGTCACCTTCCGCCTCGACCGCCGCATGATCCCGGAGGAGAACCCGGCGGAAGTCGAGGCCGAACTGCGCGCCCTGATCGAGCGCGCCGCCGCCGGCCGGGACGGCATCCGCGTCAGCATCCGCCGCATCCTGCTGGCCCGCCCCTTCCGCTCGGTCGGCGACGCGCCGCGGCTGGCTTCGCTGTTCGCGGCCCATGCGCAGGAGGTGCTGGGCGTGCCGGTCGGCCAGAACGGCATCCCGCTCTACACCGACGCCCGCCATTATTCGGAGGCCGGCATCCCGACAATCCTCTACGGCGCTGGCCCGCGCGACCTGCTGGAGGCCAACGGCCACCGCGCCGACGAGAAGCTGGTGCTGGAAGACCTGCGCCGGGCGACGCAGGTGGTGGCGCGGTCGCTGGCGGAACTGCTGGGGTGAATAGAAGCCCTGCTGCGGGATCGGAACCAAACAGCCAGGGGCCGAGGCCATGGGATTTCGCGGGTATCAGCATTGCTGTCGGAAGCAACCCGCTCCTCGGCAGCTTTACTCCCCCGGCACCAAGGCAGACTCCCGCTGTACAGGGGTTGGGCGAGAGCGCATCACAGCAGGCAAGATGCTGTGATGCCGTACCCAGTCAGCCGTGTGGCTGCATCGAAAGGAAATGAGACGAATGATTATTGTATGCAGATATGACAAGTCTTCCTTGAAGATTGGCTCATAGTGAGCCACGCGGTTCCGCAGCCACCGGATCCTGTTCACCAAATCAGCGACATCGCCACGCCGCGTACCGGCTGGAAGCAGAGGGAAGGTTGCATGAAGTCCGGTTTGCCAGATCGGGCGATCATATTTCCCCTTGAACAGTGACGCCCAAAAGTCGAACGACAAACCGGCCACGATGCGACCCGTCATTGGGGCATATTTCGCCTTGACAATACGTCCCCTCACACGATCTAAGTTCGCGCCGCTCTCCTCGCCCAGCACCGAACGGAATCGTTCACTAGTCGGCCACTCTGCACCGTATAAATAACAAAGACGTTCGTTCACAGAGTTGCGCAATGTTACTTCCGCCGTTTGAAGTGGCAGATGTAGCGCCTCAGATAATCTTGAATTCCAGACATATAGCTGTATGGCATACCGTTTGTCGAAGCCGGCAGGTTTTAGATAAGTCGCAAACCGATCGCTGGATATCGTCGCTTCCAATGCATCAACCACATTATCTTTGTAATGAAAAATGAGTTGACTTTCTTCCACCGGAACCCCACTCTTTTCCTGTAAGTCGTGAAGCCCCTCTGCCGCAAGGTACGCGCCCACGACACAGATAGAGCCCCAGGACAGGCGTGCCGCGCCTCTCCTGGGGTTTCGCTTTTTCGGCTTGGTCAGAATATCCTACAATCGCGGCGGCAGCCAGTGGCGGCAAGCGATCAACCCCTGAGATGCATTGGCTCGCTGCAAATCCGATTTATCGCAGCATCTCCCCCGCCCCTACCCCACCCGCTCGCCGGACGGCAGGCCTCCGGGAAGCCCCAGACTCCAGCTGGTGAGGCCCGAGACGGCGGGATCTGACTGGGCGGCGGTTTCCAGGCAGGTCAGATGGCGGTCGATCAGACGGTCCAGCCGGTCACGCGCCTCCCACACCGTCAGGCTGTGGTCGGAGCGGTCGAGATAGACCACCTCGATGCCGGGCAGGCCGTCCAGGGCACGGCCCCCCTCGCCCAGATGCAGGTAGAATTCGGCCAGCGTCATGTCGCCGCTGCTGTAGACCACCAGCACCCGCCGGCCTTCCGCCGACAGGCGGCGGAACATGCGCAGGGCGTGGCGGGTCATGCCGGTGCGGATCAGGGTCTTGCGGATGAAGCGGCCGGCCAGACGCTTGGCCAGCCCGATGGTGCGGGCCGGCTTGCGGATGCTGGCGCGCAGCCGGGCCGGCTTCAGCGCCTCCAGCAGATATTCCCTGGTGGAGCGGAAGGCGACCGTCCGCATCAGATCCATGACGGCGATGCCGCCGCCCAGCTCGAACCGGCCGGGATTCAGCACGATCTGCCCGACCACGCGGTCGTCGCCAAGGCCGGCATGCAGGGCGGGCGTGCCGCCGGCGCACAGGCCGATGACGACGACACGCTCGTGCCCCTGCTCCTCCAGCCAGTTCAGCGCGGCGCGGACGTCGGTGATCACCTCCTTGTTGTAGAGCAGATTGTCCGGGAAGCCGGGCCGGTCGGGGCTGTCGCCGATGCCGGCCGCATCGATCCGGAGCGAGGCATAGCCGCGCGCCGCCAGCCGCCGCGCCTGGACCACGGTGGCGCGGCCGGAGCCGACATGGTGGGTGGCGCCGCTGTTCAGGAACAGGATGGCGGGCCGATTGCCGGCGGGATCGGCCAGGACCGGGGTGCAATAGACGCCGAACAGCTCCGGTGCAGAACCGAAGAAGACCGGACGTTCGACCGCGGTCGGCATCATCAGGCCGGCCGGGCGGTCCGGCGGCGGGGTGGCGCCGCTGGCGACCGGACCGGCGGCGATCCAGCGCAGGACCGGCTCCAGCACCGCGGCGGCCTGGGCGCCCTGGGGCTGCTGGACCAGTTCCATCACGCCGCTGACACCCATCGGCTCCGCCACCGCACCCATGGCGCGCCAGCGGGTGGCGAGCTTCACCGGCGTCTTGCCCTCCGGGCGGTCGGCGATCAGGATGCGCGGGGCGGGCAGCGCCGGCCGGTCGAACGGATTGAGGGCGCCCAGCGCCAGTGCCGTTTCGGGCGTCACCGGCATGCCGATCACGTTCAGCCAGGAGGCGCGTTCCGGCGGCTCCGGATTGCAGACCGGACGCAGCACGATGGCCGCCAGGGTCTGGAGTTCACGAAGCGCCTTGCGGCCCGAGGTGATCGGCGACACCAGAGCCAGCGTGTCGACGCCCTGCCCCTCGTCCGCCAGCTCCTGCGCCGCCGCCGTGGCGAGCAGCGAGCCCATGCGGTAGCCGACCAGGGTCAGTTCGGTGACGCCGGTGTCCTCGCGCAGGCGGCGGACCGCCGCCTTGACGCTGTCCACCCAGGCGCGCACCCGGTCGGGTTCGCTGTCATCCCCGGCCGAATCGCCGGATCCGGGATAATCGAAACGCAATGTCGGCAATCCGGCCGCGGCCAGCCCTTCGGCGAAGCTTTTCCAGGCGCGGTGCGCGCACAGCTCCTCATAGCCGTAGGGACCGCACAGAACCACCCCGCGCAGTCCCTGCGCCGGATGCAGCCATCCGAAACAACCATCGAACACCACCGGTGTCGGCTTCATGCGTTCCCCCTGTAGCGGACGGGCGCCAGCGCGTTCAGCGCATGGACCTCGCCGTTCGGCACCGGTCGCCCGGCCGATGCCATCCCGTCCTCGACCCCCAAACCTGGCCGCGGCCGCAGGCGGACGACCCGCTCAACACCGGGCGGAAGATGGAACCAGGCGTCTTCCGCCTGGAACCGGTCGTCCTCCACATGCACCGAACAGGCGAACCGCCCCGTGGCGAGCCGCAACGCCCAAACCTTTCCCTGGTCCTCCACCATCGCGGTCAGCCCCAGATCGGACCGCGGCAGCGCGCGTCCCTTGGGGAAATAATGAGACTCGTCAATTGGTTCCGCGCCCCTTTCGGCCGACAGCAATTGCGCCGTCACCACATCGTGTGGGATAGGCCCAAACCTGTAGGCGTAGGTCGTGTCAAAAAAGCGGTCGGACAGTTCGGCGGCGGCCAGCGTCGCCGCTCCCCGCGCCGGCAGCGTCACCGGCCGCTCCGCCTTCAGCACCGGCACCGCCCCGTCCCGCCATGCGGTCAGCCGCAGCAGCGCTTCCACCGGCCGGGCGGTATCGTTGACCAGATGCACCGCCAGCCCGTTGACGCCCTCGTCGGTCAGGATCACCCGCAGCGGCCGGAAGGCACGCTTCAGGGCGTACCAGGCCGGCTTCGGCGTGCCGTCGGCGGCGACCACCCCCCAGCCGGCGCCCCAACCGCAGCCCCAACCGCCGCTGTGCCAGGGATCGCGCCACTGCCAGACCAGACCGCCGGCGCAGCTCGAACCGGCGCGCCGCCACTCGTCGAACACCGCCTGCATCACCTCGCCGGTCACCGCGCGCGACAGGCGGCGGTAGCGGTCGGGGTCCTCGTAGCGCAGGCGGCGCGGATCGACGGCATAGAGCGCTTCCAGATAATGCTCCCGCACATCCTCGAAGTCCCAGGAGGCGCCGGGGTCGCGCGGCACCCGTTCCTTCCAGCGGGGATGGTGGAGCGCCGGGACGCCCAGAGGATCGTCCTCGCCCAGGTTGGCGAAGGCGAGGCATTCGCTGGCGAAGCGCACACCGGCCCGCCGGGCATCCTCCAGCGGCTTCATGTAGGCGCCGACCCCGTAATAATGGGTCACCCCGGCATTGGCGATGAAGGGCAAGGCCCCGCCGCTGGGGGAGTTGGCGACCCGGATCAGGTCGGGCCGGCGGGTGGCCGTCTCCTCCGCGATCACGGCGGTGAGCGCAGGTTGGGTCCAGGAGGCGCGGGGCAGCCCCAGCATGGCCGCCTGCTGCTCCATCTCGCTGCCGCCGCACAGCACCGCCAGCGACGGCGACGCCTGGATGCGGTCGAGCAGCTGCGCGATCTCCGCCCGCACGCTGTCGAGGAAGACGGCGTCGGTGGGATAGTCGAAATTGGCGAACATGGCGTCCTGCCAGACCAGGATGCCCAGCTCGTCGCACAGCTCGAAGAAGGCGTCGCCTTCATACAGCATGGTGCCGCCGACACGGACCATGTTGGCGCCGGCCTCGCGCATCCGCCGAAGTTCGGGTTCGTAGGCCGCGCGGTCGGACGACAGCCCGACCAGATCGACCGGCACCCAGCAGCCGCCACGGCAGAACACACGGACGCCGTTCACCAGCAGGGCGAAACCGTTGCCGTCCGGACCACGGTCGACCTCCAGCGAGCGGAAGCCGACGCGGCCGAGATCGATTTTGGCCGATCCAATCCGCGCGGTCACGCCGTGCAGCACCGGCTCGCCATGGGTGTGCGGCCACCAGGGATCGACGCCCGGCAGGATCAGGTCGGCACTGAACCCGCCAACACCATTACCAACGCCGTCGAAGACCAGCGGCGCCGTCCGGCCGGCGACCTCCACCGATCCGGTGGCGCCAGCCGCCGCCCCCTCCACCGTCAGGCGCAGCGACAGATGGCCGTCCCGCCCGTCGTAGCCGGTGCGCAGATCGGCACCGAGCACACGGCAAGGGCCGGTCTCTTCCACCAGCTCCACCGGGCGGAAGGGGCCGACGGCGTGGATCGGCGGGCACCAGCCGGGCATATGGCCCAGCAGAGTGGTGCGGACGAAGCGCAGCCCCGCCGGCTCGGCCAGCTTGGGCCGCCAGCGGGCGCGGCCCTTCTTCGCCGCCAGCACCGGGTGCAGGGCGTGGAAGCGGATGGACAGTTCCGCCTCGCCGTTCAGCGTCACCGGCACCTCATGGGCCAGATACATGCTGTCGGAGGTCAGGATGCGCTCGCCGTCCAGCCGGACCTCCGCGATGGTGGCGAGGCCATGGAAGCGCAGGAGGCGCGGACCATGGCCGGTCAGGCGGGTGCGGTAGACGACATCCCTGTCATGGAGGGGGGCGGGATCCCCGGCCGACCACAGGCCGGCGGCCTGGAGCGCCTGGGCGGCGGTGCCGGGCACCGGGGCCGGGATGCCCTCCGCCCCGTCATCAGATCCGCCGGGCGCCGATACGGTCAGAGTCCATCCCTGGTCCAGAGGGGTCTGCCGGCGTCCGGTGACGGATCGGATACGGGCCATCGCCGATCACCCGTATCGCCGGGCCAGACTGCCCAGGACGGCGTCGTAGCCCCGTTCCAGCCGGTCGAAGCTGTCGGTCAGGTCGGGCGCCTTGCGCCGGGCCACGGTGCGGGCCAGCTGGAACTGCATCGCCTTGGCGCCCTCGGCAATGGACCGGCAGGCCTCCACCGCGTCGGCCGGGCCGTCGAGCCAGCGGACATGGGCGCCCAGCAGCTCGAAATTGGCACCGAGCTGGCGCAACAGGTTGAAGGCGTAGAGGTGGAAATACTCCATCGGCCGGCTCAGCAGCCGGTCGAGATGCTCCGGGAAGGCGGCGCGGTAGGCCGTCACCGGATTGCCGGCCGGACGGCGGGCGAGATGGCGGCGCAGCAGGTCGAGCGAGGCGGTGACCAGCGCCCCGCCCTCCAGTGCCGCCGTGCCCGGCTTCACGAACTCGACGTAGGGGAAGAGCGGTCCGGCCGCCGCGGCGGCGACGCCCTCGTAGTCGGCGCCCTCCAGCCGGTAGAAGCCGGCATTGTGGAAGTAGTCCATCGTCCGCGCCGCCGGATCGATGCGGACGATGCCGACCGTGGTCTTCACATGGGTGGTGCCATAGGAGGTGCCGCGGGTGTCCGGCAAATGGAAGCCGTCGACCTCCACCAGCACCAATCCGCCGCCCTCAAGATTATTGGCCGTGCTACGCTTCAGCTGCTCCGCCACATGGGCCTCGACGCTGTCGTAGATCGCCAGCTCCTGCACGCGCAGGCCGTACAGCGTCTCCAGATCCTCCAGCGGCACCTTGAAGAAGGTGAACTGGTCGCCTTCGAAATCCTGGGTGACGGTGAAGCCCAGCATCGCCCGCGGTTCCAAGCCGCGGGCGTGCAGCGCCTCGATCCACAGATCGACGTAGCAGTTGGTCTCCGGCCAGATGCGTTCTTCCTGGCTGCCCTGGTGCAGGGGATGGCGGTCGTAGCCGTCGGGCCGGTGCGGAGTCCACATGCTGCCCGTCACCCCCACAGGACCTTGCGGACCGAGGCCGGCCACTGCGCGGGGTCGAAACCGTGGTGGCGGAACAGCGCCAGCGCCACGCGCTCCATGCCGAAGCCGACGCAGGCGGTGTGGGCGACGCCGCCGTCGGCGGTGTGGATGTCCCACAGATGGCCGAAATGGTCCTGGTGATAGTTGAAGCTGAGGCAGGCGGTCGGCTTCTCATTGCTGGTGATCGGGATCAGCAGTTCGAACTTCAGCTTCTGTTCGCGCTGGCTGTTCGACAGCATGGCGCCGGCCCGGCCGAAGAAGGGATCGTTGGCGACATCGACGTCGAGCGGCACCTCCAGCGAGCCCATCATCTCGCGCCCGCGCTCCAGCCACAGCTCGCGGAACTCCACGACCTGATTGGGGGTGCCGATGCGGATGTACTCGCGCATGCGGAACAGCTGCATGCGGGCGGGGTCGATCGACGGCTCGCGCCGGAAGCAATAGGAGAAGACGTCGATCAGCTTGCCGTCGCCGGGCAGCGCGCCGCGTTGGGCGATGGTCGGATAGACCGGGTAGCAGGCGGCCGGGGTCATCACCACGTCGGTCGCGACCTGATCCTCGGTCCAGTCCTGCCCCTCCTCCAGCCGGCGCAGCAGGGTGCGGTGCGCCTTCTCGTCGCCGCCGAAGGCGTGGATGGTGCCGGCCAGATGGGGAAAGCTCTTCAGATACTCGCTTTCCTCGAAATACTGGCGGTTCAGGGCCGGCGGGAAGCGCATGACCTCCGCCCCGTCCTGCCCGCCCCAGCGGGTGACCAGGGCGTCGAAACGCTCCACCACATCTTCGAAGACGCCGCTGCGGCCATAGAGGCCGTCCACGCCGGTGGGGATCAGCAGCCCGGCCTCCACCAGCTCGTCGCGGTAGGCGGCCTGGGCCGCGGTGATGTCGACCATGTTCATTCGAAGGGCCCCAACCCGTCCCGCTGGACGAGAAGCTGAGTGGCGACATGCGACATGATGCGGTCGTTGCCGATCATGAGCGCGGCGGAATGGGCATCGCGCAGGTGGCGACCCAGGCTGTAGGGGGTGTCGTTGCGGTAACCGGCCAGCCCGCAGGTGCGGATCGCCGCCTCCACCACCTCGCGCACCAGTTCCGACGTGGTGACCTTCAGCGTGCTCATCGCCGTGGCGAAGGACAGGCCGGTCAGCTGCTCCGGCGAGCCGCTGGCCAGTTCGTACTGGCGGATGGCGGCGAGGATCACGGCCTTCATCTGCTGCAGCTTGGCGGTCGCCTCGGCCAGCCGCACGGCCGACGCCGGGGTGGTGCCGGGCTTGCGCTTGGCCTCCGAGCGGACGAAGGCGCGGGCGCGGCTGACCGCGTCGGCGGCGATGCCGAGCCAGGTGCTGCTCCACAGGATGTGGGTGACCGGCAGCATGGTCTGGGCCGACAGGTCGGCATAGGGCAAGGGCAGGATCTGGTCGATGACGCCCGCCGCCTCCAGCCGGTAGCCGTCGGAGCAGGTGCCGCGCATGCCCATGGCGTCCCAAAGCGAGGTCTTCTCCAGCCGGTAATCGTCCTTGGTCACCACCACCAGCGCCTGATCCGATGACGGCGCGTCGGGGTTGCGCCGCGCGGTGACCAGGATCACGTCGGACTGGTCGCCGTAGGAGATGACCGACGCGTTCTTCGCCAGGGTGAAGCGCCCGCCGTCGGCGTGAACGGCGCAGACACTGTTGCGGATGTCGCCGCCGGTCTCCTTCTCCGTCGTGGCGGAGCCGAGCAGGAGCTGTTCGGCGGCGAGACGCGCCATCAGCGCGCGGTGCCAATCGTTGGTGCCGTGATTGACCAGACAGGCGACCTGGATCTGGTGCATGGCATAGATCATGCCGGTGGCGGCGCAGCCGCGGGCCAGCGCATGACAGGCCGCCGCCACGTCGAACAGCGAGGCGCCGGCGCCGCCGAGGTCCGCCGGGACCATGACGCCCAGCAGCCCTTGCTCGCGCAGGGCGTCGAAGGCTTCGGTGGGGAAGCGGCCGTCGCGGTCGACGGCATCGGCATGGCGCGCGGCGATCTCCGCACCGATGGCGCGCGCACGGGCCGCGGCATTGACCGAAGCGGGGGCTGCCGCCCGCTCGGCCAGGGCGGCCGCGGCGGCGTTCACGCCTCGCCCCCGTCGACCAGACCGCGCACCGCGTCGCGGATCGCGGCGATGCTCTCGAAGGTGCGGCGGTTCAGCAGCTTTTCCGGAAACTCGACGTCGAACTGCTCCTCCAGCCCCAGCATCAGGCCGACGCAGCCGTGCGAGGTGAGGCCGGCGGAATAGAGGTCGTCGTCGATGGCGAGGGTGCCGGCATCGACCGCCAACCCGCCGCACTCCGCGAGGACGGAGCGGATGCCGGCAACCATACCATCGTCGCTCCCTCCGGTTGCGGATGGGGGAAGCCCGGTGGTCCCAACGGTCATGGAGCCCTCAAAGGACGTATTGGCGAAAGGCTGGCTGGCATCCTGCGGCATTCTCGAAATCCCTTGGGTAACGTGCTGATCCCAAGCTAGCCACGCCACCCCGGTGCTTCCACTCGGCATCGGTATGGCCGTCCCGCTATCCAAGTGATCGGTTTTTCGCCGGTGGGGGTAAGCACACGGATAAGGTCGGTCGATGGCCCTGATGCCTTTCGTGCTGCCCGCTATGGCCATGATCCACGCGCATAGGCCTGGGCTTGGCGGTTCGGAAGCGGGTTACGGACTTTCCAATCGGAGAAATTTTCACACCTGCGAGGGGATGATTTTCCGCATATCGGAAGGTCTATGACTATCTATTCGAGTTAGCGGAAAAGAGATTGACGGCTCCCCGCCGCCGCGAAAATCATGCAAGGGCCGGTGTGGCCGATGGTCGCAAGCACGTCTTGAGGCTTGCAGTTCCATGATTGCACACAATTCGGGCTTGCGGCCGGCAACGACCATATCCGCCCTTACCTGCCCTTAGGGGAAACCGACGCCATGACCACCGCCGCACCCGCCATCCCGCAATCCGGGGCAGCCAGAACCGGGCGCCGTCTCGGCGTGCGGGCCAAGCTGATGCTGTCCTTCGCCGGCATGGCGGCGATGACGGTGGCGGCCAGCGCCGTCGGCCTGATGTCCTTCTCCGCGGTGGAACGGCCGATGACGCAGATCGCCGACACCAGCCTGCCGGAGATGGAGCTGGCAACCCGGCTGGCCGGCGAAAGCGGCGCCATCGCCTCGGCGGCGCCGATGCTGGACGGCGCCGCCAGCCAGGAGGAGCGGGAGCGCATCCGGGAGGAAGCGAAGGAACGCGCCCGCGGCTTCCTGTCGCTGGTCGACGAACTGGCCGGGCGCCGCCCGCAGGACCCGCTGCTGACGGAGGTGCGCGAGACCGGCAAAGCGCTGATCGCCACGCTGGACGGCATCAACGACGGCGTGGCGCGGCGGCTGTCCGTGCATGACCGGCGCGAGGCCGCGTCCACCCGGCTGGCCCAGAGCTATGACGGCTTCCTCAAGACGCTGGCCCCGCTGGTCGATGGCGCCGGGGAGGCCTTGCAGCAGAAGGGCATGGCGCTGGACGGCGGCACCGACCGCGACATGGGGACGCTGTCGGACGCCGTGCGGTCGATGATCGCGCTCTACGACCTGCGCAGCGGCATCGCCGGCGCGCTCGACGCCATGAACCGCTCCGGCACGGCGCAGGACGCCAAGACCATCGGCGAGCTGCAGCAATCCTATCTGGAGGCGTCGTCGCAGGTGACGGCAACGCTCGGCACGCTGGGCGAGCGCTTGGCCCTCGACAGCGCCGCAAGGATCGATGCGCTGTTCCTGTTCGGCTATGGCAAGGACAACGTCTTCGACCTGCGCCGCGCCGCGCTGGACGGCACTGGGATCGCCACTGGGAACGCCACTGGGAACAGCGCCGGGGCGGTCGACCGCCGGCTGGCCGAGCGGCTGACCGCCGCCAGGACGCAGGCGGCCCAGCTGCTCGACGGGCTGAAGGCGCCGCTGCGCAAGGTGCAGAGCGACATCAAGCGCGCCAACTTCGACATTCGCTCCCAGGTGCAGGGGGCCATTCAGGACCTGCTCGGCAGCGGGCTGGAGCGATTCCGCACCAACCTGGAGCTGTCGACCTACGGCACCGCCCTGACCGGCGCGCTGAACGAGGCGGCGCAGGCCCCGGACGCCGCCCGCCTGGACCTTCTGGAAAAGCGCTTCACCGCCGCGTCCTCGTCGCTCTATGAGCGCATCGGCACCCTGCGCGGGCAGTCCGGCGACAATGCCGCCGGCACCGAGGTGCTGACGGCGCTGGTGAAGGCGCTGATCGGCTTCGGCCGCGGCGAGGAAGGGGTGATCGCGCTCCGCCGCGCCGAACTGGCGGCGGCGGCCGACACCGAGCGGATGCTCGCCGAGAACCGGCAGCTGGCCCAGCGCTTCGCCGCCACCGTCGACCGCGAAATCGCCGCCATGCGGGACCAGGCGAAGACGGCGGTAACCGGCACCGAAGGCACCATCGCCGCCGGCCGCCACATGCTGATCCTGTTCGCCGTCGGCAGTCTGATCGGCGCCGCGGCGCTGGCCTGGCTGGTGGTCGGCCGCCACATCGTCGCACGGCTGAGCGCGCTGTCCGACGCCATGCGGGAGATCGCAGAGGGCCGGCTGGATGCACCGATCCCCGCCGCCGGGGCGGACGAGATCGGCGACATGACCCGCGCCCTGATGGTCTTCCGCGACACCGCCAACGAGGCGAACGCCGCCAATGCGCGGGCGGAGGCCGAACGCGGCCGGGCCGCCGGCGAACGCCGCCGCGCCATGGTCGAGATGGCGGAGAATTTCGAGAGCAGCGTGCGCGGCGTGCTCGGCCGCGTCGCCCAGGCGGCCGGCGAGATGCAGGACATGGCCGAACGGATGACCCGCAGCGCCGACCTGACCGCCGGCGAGGCGACGACCGCCGCCGGCAGTTCCCAGCAGGCGGAGGGCAACGTCAAGGCGGTCGCCGCCGCGACGGAGGAACTGTCGGCCTCGATCCAGGAGATCGGCACCCAGGTCCATGCCTCCAGCCAGATCGCCCGCAAGGCGGCGGACGAGGCGGAGCGCACCGACCGCACGGTGGAAGGGCTGGCCCAGACCGCCGGCCGCATCGGCGAGGTGGTCGGGCTGATCCAGTCGATCGCCGGCCAGACCAACCTGTTGGCGCTGAACGCCACCATCGAGGCGGCACGGGCTGGAGAGGCCGGCAAGGGCTTCGCCGTCGTGGCGAGCGAGGTGAAGGGCCTCGCCACCCAGACGGCGAAGGCGACCGAGGACATCTCCGCCCAGATCGCCGCCATGCAGTCGGTGACGCAGGAGGCGGTGGACGCCATCCGCTCCATCGCCGGCACCATCCGCGAGGTGAACGAGATCGCCGCCACCATCGCCGCCGCGGTGGAGCAGCAGAGCGCCGCCACCCGCGAGATCGCCCGTAATGTCGGCGAGGCGGCGGACAGCACCCAGCATGTGCGCGGCAACATCGACAGCGTCGCCGACGCGGCGCGCGAGTCGGGGGAATCGGCCAACCGCGTGCTGTCGGCCTCCTCCACCGTGCAGGAGCAGCTGCGGACGCTGGCCGGTCAGGTCGACGGGCTGGTGGAGGAGATGCGGGCGGCCTGAGGAGAGGCTGGTCTACGGGATTAACAGCTCTCCCTCTCCCGCCCCGGGAGAGGGAAGGGGCCCATGCGGAGCATGGGAAGGGTGAGGGGTGATCCAAGAAACCATGCGGTTCGGGATTTTTGCCTTCCCCCTCACCCTCCCCGCCTTCGGCGGGTCCCCTCCCTCTCCCGGGGCGGGAGAGGGCGTTTATTGCCATATGCGATTGCCCAAACCGTAAGGGATAGAGGGGCTACGGCCCGTCCGCCAGCTCCCGCAGGGCGTCCACATCGCAACGGAAGCGGTTGGGCCGCAGCTCGTCCAGCAGGCCCTGGCGCTTCAGCTCGGCAACGACGCGGCTGGCGGTCTCGGTGGTGATGCCCAGCACGGCGCCGACATCCTCCCGCCCGAAGAAATCGCATTCGCCCTGGTCGTCCACCAGGGTCAGGAACAGCCGGGCGACCCGCGCCTTGGCGCTGCCGGTGCCGAGTTCGACCAGGAAGGCGTCGGCCCGCTCCACCGCCTGATGCCAGCGGCGCATCAGCTGCTGGTGCAGGTGCTGCGTCTCCTCCGACAGGCGCTGGATCACGGCGCGGGGGATGCGGCAGGTCAGGACGGGGTGGATGGCGATGGCGGTGTGGCGGTAGGGCTCGCCCAGCGCCGCCTCGAGCCCGGCGGTGTCGCCGGTGCGCAGGAGCCGGACGATGCGCTGGCCGCCGTTGGGCAGATACTGCACCAGCTTCACCAGCCCGCCGCGCACGGTGAAGAGTGCCGCCGGCTCGTCGCCGACATGGTAGAGCGCGGCCCCCGGCGCCACCGTCATCTCGTCGATGGGCAGGTGGATCAGGTTGAAATCGGATTCGGTCAGATCGGCGAACAGCGCCGATTCCCGGATGCCGCACCCCCGGCAGTTCGCCAGCCCCCGCCATGCCGCGTTGATGCTGGTCTTCTTCACGCTCATGTCCATGGTTGTGCGGGGCGGCGATGCTGTGGGTACGAACGGTGTCCGCCGCGCAGTGTGGCAGCTTTTTGGATGTGTTCCAAGTTTCCGGAAAAGAATGGCCAGTGGCATCGCATTGGGGAAACTTAATCCTACACAAGGAAGGGCGTCATTCCCGCGAAGGCGGGAATCCAACCAGTTCAGCAACGTTTCGTGAGAGTTTCCTGGCTCCCCGCCTTCGCGGGGATGACGAAAGTCCATTCATAGGAAACTTGCTTCCAAATGCGATGCCTCTCATGGGGACGGTCAGGCCGCGCTTTCCCTCGCCGGCAGGACGTCCCGCACCTCCTCGCGCAGGGTGACGGCGCCGTTGGTGCGTTCCAGCACCAGCTTGCGGCCATGGTGGGCGTCCAGCCCGGCATGGTGGCCGATGGTCAGCAGGGTGGCGTTCGGCAGTTCGCGCTCCATCAGCGTCAGCAGTTCCTCCTCCGCCGGGGGATCGAGGCTGTCGGTGGCGTCCTCCAGGAAGATCCAGTCGGGGCGGCGGATCAGCAGCCGGGCGAAGCCCAGGCGCTGGCGTTCGGGCACCGACAGCACCTCGTCCCAGCGGTCGAGGCTGTCCAGCCGGTCGACGAGGTCGGGCAGCCCGACGCTGACCAGCGCCGCCGCCGCCTTGTCGTCGGCCACCGACGAGGCCGTGCCGGGATAGGCCAGTACCGCGCGCAGGCTGGCATGCGGCAGATAGGGGCGTTCCGGCATGAAGAAGACGCGGGTGTGGGCCGGCAGGGTGATCAGTCCGCGGCCCCAGGGCCAGACGCCGGCCACGGCGCGGAACAGGCGGATGGTCGCCGTGGCGTCGCCGCCGATCAGCACCCGGTCGCCCGGCCGCACCTCCAGGTCGAAGGGATGGACCACGGCCGTGCCGTTCGGCTCGTCGATGGCAACGCCGGCGAAGGTCAGGGACTTGTGCTCGTCCGCGCGCACGACCTGGATATGGCCGTCCGGCACGTCGCAGACCTCGCGGTCGAGCCGCACCAGCGCGTCGTGCAGGTTCAGCACGCGCTCCACCGACGCGCGCCATTCGGCGGCGCGCGGCAGATTGTCGATCGGCCAGGACAGGGCGCCCACCGTCTGCTGGAAGGCCTGCGCCGTCTGCATCAGAACGCCCAGCGTGATGGCGCCGGTGATGTAGCGGGGGGCGGCGACCAGGATCGGGAAGGCGGCGGACAGCACGGAATAGCTGGCGCTGAACACCATCATGTGGCTGAGCGCCCTGGTCTGGCCGTTCCAGCCCCGCGTCACCCCGGCGAACAGGCCGGTGAGATGCCCGCGCTCGGCCGATTCCCCGTGCAGCAGCGCGATGGTCTGGCCGTTCTCGCGGATGCGGGCCAGCGCGAAACGGAAATCGGCCTCGTAGCCCTGACGGCGGTTGACGGCGTTGACCAGCGGCTGGCCGATCAGCATGGCGATGCTGGTGCCCACCACGGCATAGATCAGCGCGACATAGAGCAGATGGCCCGGCACCGACAGCTCGGACCCGAAAACCGTGACCGTCAGGGTGCCGGACAGCATCCACAGGATGTTGGTGAAGCTGACCAGCAGCAGCGCGCAGTAGGTCAGCGAATGGCCGAGGTCGATGGCGACCTCCGCCGTGATGCGGATGTCCTCGGCGATGCGGCCGTCGGGATTGTCGTGCTCGCCCGGCATATAGGCGATCTGGTGATGGCGGCCGCGGCGCAGCCAGTCCTCCAGCAGCTTGCGGGTCAGCCAGTCGCGCCAGCCCATCTGCAGCCGGCGCTTCACCCGCAGATGCAGCACGACGATGACAATGTTGTAGACGATGATCAGCCCGACGAGGGCGATCATCGTCATCAGCCGATCCATGGAGCGCTGTTCGAGCGCGTCGAACAGCCGCTCGCTCCACAGATTGATCAGCACCGGGATCGACACCTGCCCGATGGTCAGCACGATCAGCGCCACGGTCAGCGCCCATACGGTCACCCGGGTCCGTCCGAACCAATAGCCGCCCGCCAGCCGCAGGAAGCGGCGGGTGAAGCCGGGTGCGTCGTCCGCAGGCTTGTCGCCACCCGCTTTACCGCCACCCGATTTAGCGTCAGTGTCGTCGGTCATGCCGCCCATCCCGGGCCTCCGCCCTCGAATCCTCGCCGTCCGTATGACTAACGAATAGGACGTGTATTGCTAAAAGTACAGGGGCAGGGGCGAATGAAGGGTTAAAGCCTTCCCGTTCTCACAACCTCGGCGAGGAAGCGATAGCTGTCCTTTGGCGTGCGTTCGAGCGTGTCGTAATCGACGCGCACGATGCCGAACCGCTTCGACAGGCCGAAGGCCCACTCGAAATTGTCCAGCAGGCTCCAGCACAGATAGCCCTTGACGTTGCAGCCGTCGGCCAGCGCCTTCGCCACCGATTCCAGATGCTCGCGGTAGAACAGCACCCGCTCGGCGTCGTGGATCTGGCCGTCCGGCGTCACCACGTCGTCATAGGCGCAGCCGTTCTCCGCGATGAAGACGGCGGGGTTGCCGTAGTCGGTGCGGAATTCGGTCAGCAGGTCGTACAGCCCCTCCGGCTGCACCGGCCAGGCCATGCCGGTCCAGCGCCGGCACTGCGCCTCGCCCCAGCCGACATTGAAGGGCCGGCCCTCCTCATGCTTCATCGTCATGCGGGAGTAGTAGTTGATGCCCAGCAGGTCGATGGGATAGCGGATCGCCTCCTCGTCGCCGGGCAGCACGAACTCCGCCATTTGGTCGGCCAGCAGCGCCGGGATTTGCCCGCGCATCAGCCCGTCCAGCGTCACCCGGTTCCACACCGCGTCCCAGCGTGCGGCGGCGGCCACATCCTCCGGCCGGTCGCTGTCGGGAACGGCGGGCTGCAGGTTCAGGACGGTGCCCAGCGTCAGTCCGGAATGCTCCGCCGCGATGGCGCGCAACGCAGCGGCCTGCGCCAGATTCTGGTGGTGCAGGGCGCGCAGGATGCCCTGTTCGCCCAGTTTGTGGCCGGGGGCATGCTCGCCCACGCCATAGCCGAAGATGGCGACCACGTTCGGCTCGTTCAGCATCATCCAGGTCTTGACCCGGTCGGCCAGCCGGGCGGTGACGATGCGGGCATAGTCGGCGAAGGGGCCGACGATCTCCCGTCCCTGCCAGCCGCCGGCATCCTCCAGCGGCTGCGGCAGGTCCCAATGATAGAGGCAGGCCATCGGCGTGATCCCGGCCTCCAGCAGCCCGTCGACCAGCCGGTCGTAGAAATCGAGACCGCGCGTCTCCACCGCGCCCGTCCCCGTCGGCAGGATGCGCGGCCAGGCGATGGAGAAGCGGTAGCTGTCGAAGCCCGCCGCCTTCATCAGCGCGATGTCTTCCGGATAGCGGTGGTAATGGTCGCAGGCGACGGCGGCGCTGCTGCCGTCCATGATGCGGCCTTGCGCGGTGAAGGTGTCCCACACGCAAGGGCCGCGCCCGTCGGCATTCACCGCGCCTTCGATCTGGTAGGAGGCGGTGGACGCGCCCCAGCGGAAATCGGGCGGGAAACTCAGCGGTCTGGCATCGGCGGCCTGGGACACGGGCTGGCTGAAGCTGTCCATTGCTATCCTCCCACGGGGACGTTCGTTTTTCCCAGCATGCCGCAGCCGGACCGTCTTCGCCATGGGACAAGCATGCGGCCGGCGTGGGCGCGACGCGGTGGCGCAGATTGGGGCGATTGCACGCGGGGACTGTGCGGTCCCCTCCGAAAGGCGTAGCCTGTTCCGATAAGACGGCGGTCAGCCGCTCCGCTCACGGAGGAAACCCGACATGCCCAACACCACGAAGATCGTCTTCATCGGCGCCGGCAGCGCCGCCTTCGGGCTCAGCCTGTTCCAGGACCTGTTCTCCACCACCGAACTGGCCGGCAGCACCCTGACGCTGGTCGACACCAACCAGGACGCGCTCGACCGCATGGCGGCGCTGGCCGAGGTGATGAACCGCCACGGTGACGCCGGCATCACCATCGAGAAGACCACCGACCGCAAGGCCGCCCTGCAGGGCGCCGGTTTCGTGCTGTGCGCCATCGCCATCGACCGCAACCGGCTGTGGAGGCTGGATTTCGAGGTGCCGAAGAAGCACGGCATCCGCCACACGCTGGGCGAGAACGGCGGTCCCGGCGGGCTGTTCTTCACGCTGCGCACCCTGCCGCTGATCGTCGACATCGTCCGCGACGTCGAGGCGATCTGCCCCGACGCGCTGTTCATCAACCTGTCGAATCCGGAAAGCCGCATCGTCCTGGGGCTGTCGCGCTGCACCAGTGTGCGGACGCTGGGGCTTTGCCACGGCATCTTCCTGGCGCGCTGGTTCATCTGCCAGATCCTGGGCATGGCGGAGAAGGAGGTCGATGTCTGGGGCGCCGGGCTGAACCATTTCCAATGGCTGACCGCGATCCGCGAGAAGGCGACGGGGCGCGACCTCTACCCGCTGTTGCGGGAGAAGGAGGCAACGCACGATCCGTCCTTCACCCCGCTGGCGCGCCGCCTGTTCCACGCCTTCGGCCTGTGGGTGACGCCAAGCGACGACCATACCGGCGAGTTCCTGCCCTATGGCTGGGAGGCCGGGGAGCATGGCTTTGACTTCAAGCATGACGAAGAGGGCCGCGTCATCCTGCGCGACCTGATGGACGGCGTCATCGACGGCAGCAAGCCGATTCCCGACGACTGGACCAAGCCGTCCTGGGGCGAGCGGGCGGTCGCGGTGATCGCCGGGCAACTGCACAACCAGAAGCGCTTCATCGAATCGGGCATCGTCATCAACCGCGGCGTCATCCCCGGCCTGCCGGACGAGCTGGCGGTGGAGGTGCCGCTGGTGGCGGACGCCGGCGGCATCCACCCGATCTCGCTCGGCCGCCTGCCCGACGGCATCGTCAAGCTGCTGTCGGTCCAGGCCAACGTGCAGCAATTGTCGGTGGAGGCGGCGCTGCGCGGGTCGAAGGAACTGGCGCTGCAGGCCCTGCTGATCGACCCCGTCATCAACTCCAGCACCGCCGCCGTCGCCATCCTGGACGAGCTGTGGGAGGCGAACCGGCCCTATATTCGGGCGTGTTTGTAAGGGGGGCTCAGGCCCGTCCCCGCCGGATCAGCCGGGCCGAGGCGAAGCCCAGCCCGGCGGTCAGCGCGCCGACGCCGAGGAACAGCGGCGCGAAGCCGGTGTGGGTGGAGATATAGCCGTACAGCACCGGGCCGATCCCCTGGCCGATGAAGAAGCTCGACGCGAACAGGGCCAGCGCCGACCCGCGGGCGGTCGGCGCCAACTCCGTCGCCTGGGTCTGCATGGTGTTGTGCAGCATGTAGAAGCCGAAGCCGGCGACCAGGAAACACAGGCTCACCACCGGCCAGGGCACCGGGAAGGCGATGACCAGATAGGCCAGCCCAGCGGCCAGACCACCGGCCTTCATCATGCCCCATTGGCCGAGCGAGGCGATCAGCCGCCGCACCACGGCGCTGTAGGCGACGCCGCCGATGGCGAAGGCGGCGATGGTCAGCCCGGCCTGGAAGGCGCCGGCCGCGCCATGTTCGATCAGCACCGGCGCCACGAAGGGAAAGACGCCGAAGATCAGCAGCCCTTCGGCCGCCACCGTGGCGAAGACGATCAAGGAGGCCGGGTTGGTCAGCACCGTGGCATAGCGCCGCTGCGCCTCCGCCACCGATAGGGGGGAGCGGGTCTCCACCTCCCGCGCCAAGCCGATCAGGGCGGCGACGCAGATCAGCGCCGTCAGCCCGGCGGACAGGCCGAACACCACGCGCCAGCCGAAGGCCTCGGCCAGGGCGCCCGACACGGCGGAGCCCGACATCTGCCCGAGGATCACCGCCAGCAGGAAGCGGCTGATGGCGATCTGGCGCTCCTCATAGGGCACGCGGTCGCCGATCAGCGCCATGGAGGCCGGGATGATGCCGCCGGCGAAGGCGCCGGCCAGGATGCGCCCGGCCATCACCGTGCCGTAGCTCGGCGCGATGGTGGACAGCACAAGGCCGACCGTCAGGACCGACAGAGCCAGCCGGACCAGCCGCGACTTGCCGATGGCGTCGCCCACCGGCCCCAGCACGATCTGCATCAGCGCATAGGGCAGCGTGTAGGCCGAGGCCAGCAGCGCCGCCTGCCGCACCGTCACGCCGAGGTCGTCGGCGATCAGCGTCAGCATCGGATCGGTGGTGCGCAGGGAAAAGGCGCTGGCGAACCCGGCGAGGCCGAGCAGGAAGATGAGGCGCATGGAGGATCCGAACGGCGACGGTGACGGCAAAGGTGATGGTTTTGGACCTTAACCGGATCGGCCGCGGCCGTACCGCAGTGCGGCGGTGATGGCAGGCATGCGCGCGCCGCGGGATCGTTCGGGTGCGGCATTACCTGGCACGTAATCGATTCAGGTCCCTCCGCCGGGCGATCCTGGGTTCGCCGGGACAATCCGGCGGCCAGGACAACGGACCGAGAAAGGGACCTGACGATGACCGATGCGACCCACACCCCCGCCGCAATCGCCGACCTCTACATCGCCGCCTGGAACGAGACGGACCCGCAGCGCCGCCGCGCCCTGATCGCCAAGGGCTGGAGCGAGGATGCCCGCTATCTCGACCCGCTCGCCGGCGTCAGCGGCCATGACGGGCTGGATGCCCTGATCGACGCCGTGCAGCGGCAGTTCCCCGGCCTGCGCTTCAGCCTGCTGGGTGCGGTGGACGGGCATAATGACCGGCTGCGCTTCTCCTGGGCGCTGGGACCGGAGGGCGGCGAGCCGCTCGCCCGCGGCACCGACTTCGCCCTGCTGGCGGCGGATGGCCGGCTGCGCAGCGTCACCGGCTTCCTGGACCAGATGCCGGCAGCCTGAACCGGAAACTTTCGCAGGGAGAGCGATCATGGGCTTCATCCACACCGACGACGGCGTGCGGCTGTTCTATCGCGATTGGGGCAACAAGGAGGGCGGCCGGCCGATCCTGTTCGTGTCGAGCTGGTCGCTGACCTCCGACGCCTGGGCCTACCAGATGGCGCCGCTGTCCGAACAGGGCTGCCGCTGCATCGCCTTCGACCGCCGCGGCCATGGCAAGTCGGACGAATCGCCGTCGGGTTACGGCTTCGATCGGCTGGCGGACGACATCGCCGCGCTGATGGACGGGCTGGATTTGCGGGACGTGACGCTGGTCGGCCATTCGATGGCGACGGGGGAGATCGTGCGCTACCTGACCCGGCATGGCGCCGGGCGGGTCGCGGGCGTGGTGATGGTGGGGACCATCACGCCGCTGATGGCGCGGACCGACGACAACCCCGACGGCGTCGATCCGGCGCTGTTCGAGGCGTTCCGGACGGAGCAGCTGCTGCGCGACTTCCCGAAATGGCTGGGCGACAACATCGACCCCTTCGTGAACGAGGAGACCTCGGCAGAGATGAAGGGCTGGATCGTGGGCATGGCGCTGCAATCCTCGCTGATGGCCCTGCTGGAGTGCAACCGCGCCATCACCTCGGCCGATTTCCGGACGGAGCTGCCGGCCATCGCCGTGCCGACGCTGGTCGTCCATGGCGACCGCGACGTCACCACGCCGCTGGCGCTCGCCGAGCGCACGGTGGCGCTGATGCCGAACGCCACGCTGTCGTTCTATGAAGGAGCGCCGCACGGCCTGTTCATCACCCACCGCGACCGGTTCAACGCGGAACTGCTGGCCTTCGCCCGCGGATGACGGCAACGATGGCGGCAACAATGGCGGAAGATCCCGGTTCGGAGCACTCACCATGCCCCATGGCACCTCTCAGACCTCCGCCCGCAACGGCAGGGTGCCGGCAGGGCCGCCGGTCGGCGCCCTGCTGCGGTCCTGGCGCCAGCGGCGCGGCCTCAGCCAGCTCGATCTCGCCTGCGAGGCCGACATCTCCACCCGCCATGTCAGCTTCCTGGAGACCGGCCGGTCGCAGCCGAGCCGCGGCATGCTGATCCATCTGGCCGAACGGCTGGACGTGCCGCTGCGGGACCGCAACGCCCTGCTGGTCGCCGCCGGCTTCGCCCCGGTCTACAGCGAACACAGCCTGGACAACCCGGCGATGGAGGCGGCGCGCAAGGCGGTCGATCTGGTGCTGACCGGCCACGAGCCCTTCCCGGCGCTGGCGGTGGACCGGCATTGGCATCTGCTGGCGGCGAACCGGGCGGTGGCGCCGCTGCTGGAGGGGGTGTCGGCGGAATTGCTGGCGGGGCCGGTCAATGTCCTGCGCCTCAGCCTGCATCCTGACGGGCTGGCCGGCCGCATCGGCAATTGGGCGCAGTGGCGGGAGCATGTGCTGTCCCGCCTGACCCGCCAGATCGAGGCGAGCGCGGACCCGGTGCTGGCGGCCCTGCGCAGCGAGTTGCAGGGATATCCGGCACCGGCCTCGCTTTTGGACGATGGCGGCGGTGGGGAGGCTGGGCACCATCCCGACGTGGTGGTGCCGCTGCGACTGCACACGTCCTTCGGCCTGCTGAGCCTGTTCAGCACGACCACCGTCTTCGGAACGGCGGTGGATGTCACCCTGTCGGAACTGGCGATCGAGGCGTTCTTTCCGGCCGATGCCGAAACGGCGGAGAGGCTGCGCCGGATGCTTGGCGGAATCCCCTCTCCCCCCCCGGGGGGGGGGTAGGGTGGGGGGGGCGCGCGGCGGCCCTTTACCGAGAATCCACGCAATGCATCCCCCCCCCCCCCCCCCCCTCCCCCGGGGGGGGAGGGGGGGTCTCGTGCTTCCCCCCCCCACCC
>NZ_VTTK01000054.1:0-34641 GCF_008365135.1 Azospirillum sp. Sh1
GACTGCGATTTTGGGCCAAAACACTGGCTGTGTCTGCCGTGCAGCTGCAATCCATTCAAAAATCCCGGACAGCAGTGGGATGGGTGTGGGATCACCAATAGGCCGGCGGCGACGGCCATCGCGGCGCCGGCATCCTGCGTCGCCAGGACCAGCAGCATGCTCGGTTCCATTCGCCCTGCCATTCGCCACACGGGTGCCCTTCGCCGTATCCGTCGCGAAAATGCCAAGTCAAAGCATCAAAAAAGTTCGGTATTTGACCTTGATTCGCAGCATCTCCAGCGAACGGGAACGGCCAAGCTCAAGTTAAGTGGGAAAAATCTGCCGGATGCATGCCCAACCCCTTATCGCTTCGTCAAAGTTTCATTTTTGGCCAAATCATGCCCGATCGGTGATATCCCATTTTTGTCTCAGTTCTGCCACGGGAAACCCCCTCATTCATAATTTCCTAACCATAAGTGTTAGTATGCGATTAAGGCTAACGGACGAGCCTGCGGAACAAGGCGATACCCATAAAGCGGAGTTCCAAAATGGCTACCACCAACACCGACGGCACGATCCAGGTCACCTTCGCGGTCAATGCCTGGGGCACGCCCGCTGACGGAAAATGGCCGCATTTTCAACTGCTTTTGGACGGCACCAGCATCGGCGAGGCCACCGTCTCCTCCGCCACCCAGTCGCGTTACGTCTTCACCGCCAACGTGCCGGCCGACAAGGCGCACGCGCTGCAGCTGGTCTATGACAACGACGACACGGTTAATGGCGTTGACCGCAACCTGTTCGTCAAATCGTTCGAGGTGAACGACAAGACCATCCTGTCGATCGACCCGTCGGTCAAGTACGACACCGGCAAGGTCGACGGCCTGAACGTCATCGGCGGACAGACGGAAATGTACTGGCCAGGCGCGCTGAATGTGCCGCTGCCCGCCACGATGTTCTCCACCGCCTCCACCTCCCCGGATGCGGAGGGCGCCGCCAGCATGACCACGACCATCAAGGTCAAGGCCTATGGCATCAGCGCCGGCGGACAGGCCCCGCACTTCAAGCTGCTGGTCGACGATCAGGTGGTGGGCGACGCCTGGGTCAACGCCACCTCGGCCACCGACTACACCTTCACCGCCAAGGTGGACCCGAACGAGGCCCACAAGATCCAGGTCTGGTACGACAACGACGCCACCGTGAACGGCGTCGACCGCAACCTGTTCGTCAAGTCGATCAACATCGACGGCAAGACCATCGCCTCGACCTCCGACATGGCGTCCTACGACAAGGGTCCGGTGGACGGCAAATTCGTGGTCGCCGGCCAGGAAGCCCTCTATTGGGGCGGCGCCCTCAGCTTCGGCATGCCGGAGGAATATTTCGGCGGCGCCTATGTCCCGCCGCCGCCGCCGACCCCGACCAAGCCGGTCGACATTGTCGTCAACGCCTCCGGCACCTCGGCCGGCGGACAGGCCGCACATTTCAAGCTGCTGGTCGACGGGCAGGTGATCGGCGACGCCAAGGCTTCCGCCACCACCGCCGCCTACAAATTCACCGCCAACGTCGACCCGACCAAGGCCCACACCGTTCAGGTCTGGTATGACAACGACGCCACCGTGAACGGCGTCGACCGCAACCTGTTCGTCAAGTCGGTGTCCATCAACGGCCACACCGTCGCCGCCACCGACAGCATCGTCACCTACGACAAGGGCGTCGTCGACGGCAAGGACGTGGTCAAGGGCCAGGAGGTCCTCTATTGGGGCGGCGCCCTGAACGTCAAGGCCGGCGCCGACCTGTTCGGCGACGCGCCCATCAACCAGACCCCGGTCCCGACCCCCCCGACCAAGCCGGCCTTCTATGTCGCCGCCAACGGCAAGGATACGTGGTCCGGCAAGCTGTCGGCGCCGAACGCCGACGGCACCGACGGTCCCTTCGCCAGCCTGGAGAAGGCGCAGGCGGCCATGCGGGCCAGCTCGACCATCGACACCACTTATGTCCGCGAGGGCACCTATCACCTGACCAAGACGCTGGAGCTGACCTCGCTCGACAACGGCCACAGCTTCCAGAACTACCCCGGCGAGAAGCCGGTCTTGAGCGGCGGCGAGGTGGTGAAGAGCTTCACCAGCGAGGGCAACGGGCTCTATTCCGCCAAGCTGGCCAGCGCCAGCAACCTCGACCTGATCGTCGGCGACGTCCGCCAGCATCTGGCCGAGAAATTCGCCTATGACGCCGCCGACGTCACCAGCGGCTGGAAGTTCGCCGATGCGGCCTCCGGGGGCCCCAGCGGCTGGTACATCCGCTCCCACGGCACCGAGGTGACCAGCGCCGACATCCAGCCGAACACGCTGATCCAGGTGATGGACGCCGAGCGGCTGGGCGACACGCTGACCGGCATCGCCAGCTTCAACGCCTCCACCCGCACCATCATGCTGAAGAACGGCGCCTCCCTGCCCTTCGCGGAAGGCACCACCTACAAGCTGCTGAACAACGCTGCTTACGTCGATCAGGCCGGCGAGTTCGCGTGGCGGACGACCGACGGCAAGCTGCTCTACAAGGCGGCCAGCTCCGGCTTCGTCTCCACCGGGGTGGAGGTGCCGCGGCTGGGCACGCTGGTCAGGTTGAACGGCGCCAGCGACGTGACCATTGACGGGCTGACCTTCAAGAACACCACCACCGGCGGCGACGCCCTGCTGCTGACCAACGCCGACGGCAACCACATCAGCGACAACAGCTTCCTCAACGTCGGCTCGGCGATCAAGCTGACCGCCGGCTCCTCCAACAACCAGATCGCCCACAACACGCTGAACCACATGGCCGAGAACGGCATCGAGATGGATGGCCGCAGCAACGGCAACAGCATCTATGGCAACACGATCAGCAACATCGGCGAAGTGCGCAAGGCGGTGGCCGGCATCATCGGCACCGGGGTGGACAACAACCTGATCTCCAACAACGACATCGACCACAGCGCGCGCTACGGCATCTCGTTCAAGGATTACGGCGGCACCACCAACACGGTGAACCACAACAACATCATCCAGTACAACCACATCTCCTACACCGGGCTGGAGACCGCCGACGACGGCGCCATCGAGATCCTGGGCCGGTCCAGCGCCAACACCGGCATGGTCATCCAGGGCAACTGGATCGAGCACGCCAACGGTCTGGCCACCAGCGCGCAGGATACCTGGATGTATGGCCAGAAGGGCTTCGGCATCTATCTGGACGACATGGCCGGCGGCATCACCGTCAAGGACAACTTCATCAAGGACGCCGACTGGGCCTCGGTGCAGATCCATGGCGGCGACAACAATGTGGTGACCAACAACTTCTCGATCATCGCCAACAACAAGGAAGACTTCATCCGCATCGAATGGCAGCCTGTGCACGGCACCGCCGGCGATCCGCACAACAACACGATCACCAAGAACGTGGTCATGGGCACCCTGCCGCTGGACGACTATACCGAGCTGCTGAGCGCCAACGACTTCGTCATCGACAACAACCTCGTCTACAACGTGCCGAAATACGGCGATCACGATGTCATCGGCAAGCCGATGTTCACCAACGCCTATTGGGGCGACTACTCGCTGCAGGCGTCCTCGCCGGCCTTCGCCATGGGCATCCACGACCTCGCCTGGGCGAAGATGGGCGCCGACGCCGTCGCCGCGGTCGGGCTGGAGCATTTCTGGGACGGCGTCTGATCGCACGGGTCCGGTTGCGGCGCATCGGAGGTACGCCTCCGACGCGCCGTAGCCGTGGAATGGGCGGAGCCTGTTTTGCTCGATGATCGGGCGGCGCGGGCTCCGCCCATCTGCGTTTTGGGGGACCCCGCATCGAACTTTCCGCTGCTTGGCTCACGTCCCGCAGCGCACCATATGCAGGCCGCGCCCTGGCGAGGGAACGGGGCGCATCTCCATTCCGGAACAGATGGACCGAGACCGTTTTCCGATGACGCAAGCGACGTGGACCGCAGGGGCTTTGGCGAGAATCCTGGGAAGCGGCCTTCTGCTGTGGACCGCCTGCATGGCGGCGCCCACGGCGGCGCCCGCCTGGGCGCAAGAGGACGTGAAGCCGAAATTCGGCCCGGACGCGATCCCGATCACCCGCGCCAGCGACTATGTCCGCACCGCCCCGGCACCGGATTACTGGGCGCTCAGCCCCTATTACGTTCCGCAGATGACCGGCGCCTCCTGCTCGCTGGCGAGCGTGACGATGATGCTGAACGCGTTGCGTGGACTGCCGGCCCTGGCGTCGGAACGGCTGGTCACGCCCAAGCAGCTGCTCGACCGGCTGGACGACGACCATTGGCGCGCCGCCATTGCCGACGACGGCGAAGGCATCTCGTTCGGTGAACTGATCGACTATGTCCACCGCAGCCTCGCCGCCTACAACATCGATGCCGAGGTGGAGGTCTGGCGCCCGCGCGACGCCTCTCCCGCCACGCTGGCCGAACTGCGCCGCATCCTGGCCGGGAACGAGCGCAGCGCCGACGACATCATCCTGCTGGCCTTCGACCAGGGCACGCTGACCGGCGACGTCGGCCTCGGTCACATCGCGCCGCTGGGCGCCTATGACGCCGCGACGAAGCGCGCATTGGTCATGGACCCCGACCGCACATGGTACGTGCCCTATTGGACCAGCGACGCCCGTCTGCTGGACGCCATGCTGAAGCCGGACCGTGCCGACCCCGAGGGCAGCGGCCTGATCCGTGTCCGCAGCCGCCGGGCGTCCGGCTGACCTCCGTTTATTTCACCTCCTGGCTGGTCAGGTCGGAGGGGTTCTGCGACCGCGTCGGCTCGTTCTGCTGATCGGGCTCGCTCGCCCATTGGTTGGGACGCGGCACCGGGTTGCCGTTCAGGTCCGGCGGCGCCCGGCGCACGTCGGCGAGCGCCTGCTGCAGTTCCTGGCCGCCGGTCGCGGCGGAGCTGGTGGGATTGGGCGACTTGGTGCCCTGCGCCGTGGGATGCGGATCCTGGCTCTCCTGCACCTTGCCGTCGCGGGCGAGCGCATCGCCTGTGGATTCCTTCGATCCGGACTCGACCGGCGCCGCCCCGCTCTGCCCTGATTGAGACTGCGGCGGGGGCTGTTGCTGATCCGCCTGCTGCGCGGCGGCACCCAGCAGCGGCAAGCCGGACAAAAGTCCCGACAGCAGCAGGGCGGCGGCGATCTTGCGCATGGCGCATCCTTCCTTTGGGCGACCGTCGGGGGAATCCGTCGGAGCACGGCGTGCGGCGGCACCAATCGGCCATTGGCGCGTTGTACCGGGGACGGAGTCCGGCGTCGGCCGTCCGCTCCCAGCCCATCAGGAACACCGACAATGCCCAGCGAGTTCCCGCCCTCCTCCACCGCAACCGCCACAGCTCCGGCTTCGCCACCCGACCGCGCCGAGCGGCGCAGCGTCGGCGTGGTGGTGGAGCGGCAGCGCGTCGACAATCCCTGGATCGAGGCGCGCTGGCAGCCGGTGATGCTGGTCCCGGCCGACCCCACCCTGCCCGACTGGAGCGTGCTGGCCGAAGGGCCGGACTGGACGCGCCATTACGCCGGCACCGCCGAGATCGCCCTGTTCCCGACCGAGGCGGAGAACTACAAGCACAACCTCGACGGCGGAAGTCCCAGCGCCTATGTCATCCTGCGGCCGGGCGGCCCGGCGCCGGGGATCCGGCTGCTGGCCGTCACCGCCGACCCCGGCGAGATCGACACCCACGCCGAAGCCGGCGACGATGTGATCGAGGCGCTGCCGCTGCCGATCCCGCTGGTGCTGTGGATGGACGGCTTCGCCGCCCGCCATTATGTCGAGCGCCCCTTCCACAAGCGCAAGCGCGACCGCGCCGACCCGGAAGCCCTGGCGCTCCGCCGCCGCACCGCGGGACCGCAGCATGACTGAGCGGATGGAGGAGGAGACCGGCTTCCTCGGCCGCTGGTCGCGGCTGAAGCGCGAGGCGCGGACGGAGCAGCCTGTCGCCGAACCGGCGGTGCCGGAGGCGCCCGCCCTGCTGCCGGCGGACACGGCCGAGGCCGAGGTCGTCGAGGAAGAGGCGCCGGAGCTGCCCTCGCTGGACAGTCTGGATTCCGGCGGCGACTACACCGGCTTCCTCCGCCCCGACGTGCCGGCGGAACTGCGCCGTCAGGCCCTGCGCAAGGCCTGGGCGAGCGACCCGGTCATCGCCGGGTTCCGCGGCTTCGCCGAATATGACTGGGATTACAACGCGCCGGGTTATGGCGCCCTGCGGCCCACCGACGACATCGCCCGCCTGCTGGACGCCGTGCTGCCCGACGAGAAGCGGGAGGAGGAAGAGGTCGTTGAGGAGGTTGCTGAGGATTTTCCGAAAACCCTAGAGCCAGCAGCCGTGCCCCCTCCCCAACCCTCCCCCGCCGTTGGCGGGAGAGGGAGTGAGGTGGAGGACGGCGGCAGTCCCCTCTCCCGCGAAGCGGGGGAGGGTTAGGGAGGGGGCAGATTGCTCCCCCTCAGATACACCGCCCGCCATCCACCTCCAGGCACACGCCGGTCAGGAAATTCCCTTCGTCGGAGCACAGATAGAGCGCGGCGTTGGCGATGTCGCCCGGCGTCGACAGACGCCCCAGCGGGATGCTGCTGCGAAACTGCTCGCGGCGTTCCGGCGTGTCCTGGCCCATGAAGCGGTGGAGCATGCCGGTCTCGCCGGCCACGGGGGCGATGGCGCAGACGCGGACATTGTCGGGTGCCAGCTCCGCCGCCATCGACTTGGTCAGGGTGATGACCGCGCCCTTGGAGCCGTTGTACCAGGTCAGGTTCGGCCGGGGCCGCAGCCCGGCGGTCGAGGCGATGTTCAGGATCATGCCGCCGCCCTGGGCGCGGAACACCGGCACGGCGTGGATGGCGCTGTGATAGATCGACTTCACGTTGACGGCATAGATGCGGTCGAAGGTGGCCTCGTCCACGTCCAGCATCGAGCCGTAGCGGTGGGTGTAGCCGGCATTGTTGACCAGGATGTCGAGCCGGCCGAACTCGCCGAGTGCCGCCGAGACGATGGCCTCGTAATCCTCCCCCACCGCCACGTCGGCGCGGACGGCGAGCGCCGTCTCTCCCAGACTGTCGGCGACGCGGCCGGCGGCGGCCTCGTCCAGATCGGCGACGATGACGCGGGCTCCTTCGGCGGCGAAGCGGCGGGCGATGCCCTCGCCGAAGCCCGATCCCCCGCCGGTGACGACGGCGACCTTGTCAGACAAACGCATGAGCGGTTCCTCCCCGGCAATTCGCGGTCCGAGATGCGCGCGGCCGTTCGGCGCGCGGACTCCGTACAACAGGGAACCGGCGCCATCGGCCGCATCGTGGACGCGGCGAAGAACGCATGATAGCGCGAAGCCGCCCGGTGGGGCAGTCGCGATCATCCGCTACATCGAATAGGGGAGATATAGGAGAAAATGGCGCGAGTGACGGGACTTGAACCCGCGGCCTCCGGCGTGACAGGCCGGCGCTCTAACCAACTGAGCTACACCCGCGCGATGGCTCCCGGTGCTGGACTCGAACCAGCGACAAGCGGATTAACAGTCCGCTGCTCTACCAACTGAGCTAACCGGGAACGGAGGCCCGCCTTATATGGCCGATGACGAATCCTGGCAAGCGGAAAAACGCAAAGCTTCGCATTTTTTCCCGACGGGCCCGGTTTCGCGCCCCTGGCCTGTGACAACGCATACCGATCGCAGCCGTGGGTTGCCGCCACACAGGCTTGCTCTTGACAGTTCGGGGCTTCTCAGGCTTCTTCTCGCCTCCCCACCCCACCATTGCCGCAGGCCCCGATGTCCGAGGTCGTCCCCTTCGCCGCCGCCCGCGAGGCGCTGCTCGCGCGCCTGACCGAACAGCTGCCGCCCTCGTCGGAATGGGCGGGCCGGCTGATGCTGATGCCGGAGGGGCGCCGGGTGGAACCGATGCCGGCGGCCGAGGCGGTTGAGTCGCTGCGCGCCTTCCGCGCCGGGCTGGGCGAGGCGATCGGCGCCGCCGCCTGCTCGGTCGGCGGCGTGTGGGTCGGTCGGGAGGACTGCCTGGACTGGGACGGGCTGCTGGCGCCGCTGGCGGTCTCCGCCGCCTATGTGGTCGGCCGCACCCAGTCGGCCGGCGGGTTCGCCGCTGAACTGTTCCGCTGCAAGGATGCGCTGGCCGGCTGGGGCGTGCGCGGTCTGCGTGGCGAACCGGCGGTGGCCCGCGCCGCCGGCTATGCCGTGGTGTCGGTCAGCCGCCGCCCGGACGACAACGAGATCGTGCTGGACCGGGTGATGGACACCTTCGCCTTTGTCATGCGCAGCCTGGGCGAGCCGACGGTGGCGAGTGCCGACATGGACCGCCGGCTGGTCAAGCGGGCGGTGCCGCTGCGTCGGTGAAGGGGGCGGCTAGGGGCGCGGTCAGGCGCCCTGCCCCAGCGCACAGCGCGCCGCCGCCAAATCCCACGCGGCGCAGCCGACGCTCTTGAACAGGCGCGGGCGGCCCGGCGTGGCGCGGCCATCCAGCGCATCGACCAGCGACTTGACGCTGCCCCATTCGACCCCGGCCTGGATGAAGTCGCCGGCCTCGTGGCGGGCGCCGGCGGGATCGTCGACGAACAGCTCGCTGCCATGGACGGCGGTCGGGCCGAACTCCACCATGTCCGGCTTGAAGGCGCCGACGCCGACCAGCAGACGGTCCGGGCGCGGCGTCTCGTCATAGATGGGGGACAGGCTGGTGGTCAGCGCGATCACCACCTCGGCCGCCGGATCGACCGGGGCGCTCATCGGCCGCAACTCCACCCCCTGCCCGTCCTGCCTGGCGCAGAAGGCCGTGGCCGTCTCCAGGCTGCGGCTGTGGATGTCGATGCGGATGCCGGGATAGAGCGATGCCAGCGCCGCCACATGGCCGGCCGACTGGGTGCCGGCGCCGAGCAGCGCGACATGGCGCGGCGCCGGGGCCAGCGTCCGGATCGCCAGCATCGACACGGCGGCGGTGCGACGCGCGGTGACGGTGGGGCCGTCCAGGATCAGCCGCGGCACGCCGGTCGGTGCGTCGAAGGCGCTGACCACGCCATGGATGGTCGGCAGCCCGCGGGCGCCGTTGCCGGGATTGACGTTGACCAGCTTGTGGATGGCGATGTCCGCCGCAGTGGCCGGCATCGACAGCAGCACGCCGCCGTCGGGCAGCGGCAGCACCTGCCGCTCAGGGCTGGTGATGCGGCCGGCGGCATAGTCGCGGGCGGCGTCGGCCACCGCGTCGCACAAGGCGGGGAAAGGAAGACGGGCGGCGGTCTGTTCGGCGGTGAGGACGGCGAGCAAGGACACGGGGAGCGGCTTCCTCTTTTGCGATGGGAAAACGGTCAGGCGCGGGCGCGCTCGATCTCCACGCCGACGCTGGCGGCGTCGGGGAAGACGTCCAGCTTCTCCACCCGCACCTTGGCCATCGTCACCCGCGCGTCGGCGAGGCAGCGCTCGGCGATGCGTTCGGCCAGCGTCTCCACCAGCGTGACATGGCCCTGGGTGACCACACCCTTGACGATTGTCGCCATGTCCTCGCCGGTGACGCCGGGGGCGATCACGTCGAGGTCGAGGTTCAGGCGGATGCGCTGGGGCTTCAGCCGTTCATGGGCATAGACGCCGATCAGCGCGTCCATCACCAGATCGCGGACGAAACAACGGGTGGACAGCGCCGCCGGGGCCGAACGCGGCACCGGGGCGGTGACGGTGGCGAAGAGCTTGTTCATGGGCGACAGCCCTAACACGGCGGCGCCACCGCTGCCAAGCCGCCGTCCCCGCCAACCCCTATGCCGGACGGACAGGTCAGGGGCGGACTCAGTGCATCTCCGAGCGGATGCGCTCGCGCAGCACGTCGATCGGGCGCAAATCCTCGCCCTCCTCATAGTGCCAGAAGGTCCAGCCGTTGCAGGCCGGCAGCCCGGCCATTGCCGCACCCACCTGATGGATCGAGCCGCGATGGTCGCCGCGCGGGCCGGAACCGATCAGCGTGCCGTCGGCGCGCACACGGGCGGCGACGCGGCGGCGCTGGTCGAACAGGGTCGAACCCGGGCGCAGCAGCCCACGCTCCACCACCCAGCCGAAGGGAATGCGCGGCGCGCTGCGCTTGGGCGGCGTGTCGAGGATGGCAGCCTCCGGCGCTTCCTCCACCGCGTCGATGCGGGCCTGCGCCGCCTTGACATAGGTGTCGTCGCGCTCCAGCCCGATCCATTTGCGGCCGAGCCGCTTGGCGACGGCGCCGGTGGTGCCGGTGCCGAAGAAGGGGTCGAGAACCACGTCGCCGGGACGGGAGGAGGACAGGATCACCCGGTACAGCAGCGATTCCGGCTTCTGCGTCGGGTGGGTCTTCTTGCCCTCCTCGTCGCGCAGGCGTTCGCCGCCGCTGCAGATCGGCAGCAGCCAGTCGCTGCGCATCTGAAGATCCTCGTTGAGGTTCTTCATCGCCTCGTAATTGAAGCGATAGCGCGCGTCCTTGTCGCGGGCCGCCCAGATCATCGTCTCGTGGGCGTTGGCGAAGCGGGTGCCGCGGAAGTTCGGCATCGGGTTGGTCTTGCGCCAGACGATGTCGTTCAGAATCCAGAAGCCCAGGTTCTGCAGCGTGGCGCCGACGCGGAAGATGTTGTGATAGCTGCCGATCACCCACAGCGAGCCTTCCGGCTTCAGGATGCGGCGGGCGGCCGTCATCCAGTCCTGGGTGAAGCGGTCGTAGGCTTCGAAATCGTCGAACTTGTCCCATTCGTCATCCACCCCGGCGACGCGGGTGTGGTTCGGCCGCAGCAATTCGCCACCCAACTGCAAGTTGTAGGGCGGATCGGCGAAGACGAGATCGACCGAAGCGGGCGGCAGATCGTTCATGAGAGCGATGCAATCGCCGACCAGGATACGGTTTTCAGGGAGCATTTTACGACCGGCAAAGAACTGGGACTCGGCCGGACAATGAGTCGCGGCCGAGTCGCCGTCAACAGCTTTCTTTGCCAAGTGACGGCGGGTCAGCCGCTTAGTGCCTTTTGCCGTTTCACTGGTGCAAAACTGACTCGGTGATGCGGCGTGACACCATGGCGGGTCAGCGCGTCCAGATGCTCTGGCGTCGGATAGCCGGCGTTTCGGTCCCATCCATAGTGTGGATACAGCACCGACAACCGCAACATCTCGCTGTCGCGCGCCACTTTGGCGAGAATAGAGGCGGCGGCGATGGACTGGCTGCGGCTGTCCCCCTTGACGACCGCCACCCTCTCGCACGCGATGTCGGGGGTGAATTTGCCGTCCACCAGCGCCGCGTCGGGCGGAGCGCCGGGCAGCGCCAGATAGGCCCGTTTCATCGCCAGCAGCGTCGCCTTGTGGATGTTCAGCTCGTCGATCTCGGCGGCCGACGCCTCGGCGATGGCGAATGCTAGCGCGTGGGCCCGGATCGCCGGCTCGATCTCCTCGCGCAGGCGGCGGGTGACCGCCTTGCTGTCGTCGATCTGGGCGGCGATTTCCGGCGGCAGGCCTTCGGGGGGCAAGACCACGGCGGCGGCGACCACCGGGCCGCAGAGCGGGCCGCGCCCGACCTCGTCGATGCCGCAGACGCGGCGGCCGGGGCCGAAGCCGGCCTCCAGCGACAGGTCGGGCCGCTGCCGGGGAACGGCGGCTTTGCGGGGCGCTTTGGCAGGCATCGGCGGGCGGCCTTCCGGATGGGGGACGGGATGGGGCCGCTTGATAGCGGCCGCGGAGTCCGGGCGCAAGGCCGCGCCCATTTGCCTCAAGCAAGCTCTTGAGAAGCGAAGCGCGGCTGCGCTATGGATGCGCCCCGGTAAAGCCGGACCAGCGAAAGCCGGGCCACGCCATCACCCGCCACGCCATCACCCGAGAAGCAGGCCATGACCGAAACCACCCAGACCGCCGAATGCCCCTGCCGTTCCGGCAAGCCGCTGGACGCCTGCTGCGGTCCCTATCTGGCCGGCATGCCCGCCCCGACGGCCGAGGCGCTGATGCGCTCGCGCTATTCGGCCTTCGCCACCGGCAACATCGACTACCTGCACGACACGCTGCTGCCCAGCACCCGCGACGACTTCAACCGTGAAGAGATCGAGACCTGGGCCAAGAACAGCGTGTGGACCGGCGTGGAGATCCGCTCGACCGAGGCCGGCCAGCCCGGCGACAGCGACGGGATCGTGGAGTTCGTCGCCCGTTTCAGCATGAACGGCAAGCCGATGACTCACCACGAGACCAGCCGTTTCACCCACCAGGACGGCCGCTGGTACTATGTGGACGGCCAGCTGGGCGCCCGCCCGCGCAGCGGCCCCAAGGTCGGCCGCAACGACCCCTGCCCCTGCGGCAGCGGCAAGAAGTACAAGAAGTGCCACGGCGCCTGAGCCTGCACGCCTGACGGTCGGCCCTGAGTCGCGGCTGAATCGTCACGCTGCACCTGCACAATTATGGCGAAATCGCACCCGCCCCGCCTGACCGACAGGCGGCGGCGGTGCTTTTGTTGTGCGCAGATCGAGAAAGTGCGCAATCCCGATTGAATTATGGGTCGGAACCGATCATCCTTCGCTGGCCCTGTTCCGGGTCTCCCTTCTTTGGTTCTTGCCGGGATGGGGTTTAACACGACAGATGAGACGATACTGATGTTCGACCGTCCGCAGCGCTCTTCCTTCCGCGCTCCTGAAATCACCCAGCGCGACATCCGCGCCACCGTCAAGTGGTTCAACGCCACCAAGGGCTTCGGCTTCGTCACCCCCGACGATGGGTCGCCCGACGCTTTCCTGCACTCCACGGTTCTGCAGTTCTGCGGACACGACAGCCTGCCCGAAGGCGCCACCATCACCTGCGACCTGTCGCGCGGCCCGAAGGGCCCGCAGGTCGCCACCATCCACGCGGTCGACACCTCGACCGCCGCTCCGAGCCGTCCGTCCCGCGCCCCGCGCGAGCGTGACAGCTGGGGCAACGACGGCGGCTACGGCGGCGGCAACAGCTACGGCGGCAGCCGCGGCGGTTACGGCGCCGACAGCTACGGCGATTCGGACGGCGGCGAAACCGTCGACGGCACGGTGAAGTGGTTCAACGTGTCGAAGGGCTTCGGCTTCATCGCCCCGTCCACCGGCGGCAAGGACATCTTCGTGCACATCCGTGCGCTGGAGCGGTCGGGCATCAGCGGTCTGGACGACGGTGCGCAGGTCCGCGTCACCATCCGCCAGGGCGCCAAGGGTCCCGAGGCTCAGCGCATCGAGATGGCCTGATCTCTCATCGGTCGTTGTGATGTGAAAAAAAACCCCCGCTCCAACCGGAGCGGGGGTTTTTCTTGGGCTTTTTTGGGGCGCGGGCAATGGGCGCGGGCGCGCCTACCGCGTCACCCGCTCCGGCGGAAAGCGCAGCCGCACCGTGGTGCCGCGTCCCGGCGCGCTGTCGACGGCGATGCCGCCGCCATGTAGCTCCACCAGCGCGGCGGTCAGCGGCAGGCCGAGGCCGGAGCCGTGTTGCTCCGCCGTCATCGGGTCGCGCGTCGGGTCATGGATCTGGGCGAAGGCGGTCAGTGCCTGCGGGATGCGCTCCGGCGGCATGCCGCGGCCGTCGTCGGCGACCGCCAGGATCAGGCCGCCGGCCGCGTCGCGCTCCGCCGACACCGTCACATGGCCGCCGGGATCGGTGAATTTCAGGGCGTTGCCGACGAGATTGGTCAGCATCTGCCGGACCAGCGACGGATCGCCCCGCAGCACCGGCAGGTCGGCCGGCAGCCGGGCCGACAGCGCCACGCCGCACCGCTCGGCCCGCGCCGCCATCATCGCCAGGGTGGCGTCGACGATCAGGGCGGGCGGGCATTCCTCCTCATGCAGTTCCAGCCGCCCGGCCTCGATGCGGGCGAGGTCGAGCAGGTTGTTGATCAGTTCCAGCATATAGTCGCCGGCCGCGACGATCTGCGCCGCCGCCTCGCCATAGCGCGGGCTGCCCGGCGGTCCCAGCAGCTGGTCGCGCAGGATTTCGGCAAAGCCCATCACCGCGGTCAGCGGCGTGCGCAACTCGTGGCTCAGGTGATGGACATAGTCGGACTTGCGGCGATTGGCGGCGGCCAACTCCAGCGCGTGGGCCTTCAGGTCGGTGATGTCGGTGCGAAGGCCGACGGTCCCGCCGTCGCAGGTCCGCCGCTCCTCGATCCGCAGCCATCGGCCATCGGCCAGCTGCACCTCCATCGGCGGGCCGCCATGGCGGTGCAGGGCCAGCCGCCGGGCCATCCACTCCTCCGCCCGCTCCGGCGGGATCCGGTAGAGGCCGCGCCGCATCCCATCGCGCAGCAGACTCTCGAACGGCGTGCCGGGCTGCGCCAGATCGGGGTCGGAGATCTTCAGGTCGCGGTAGCGCCGGTTGAACAGCACCAGCCGGTCGTCGGCGTCATACAGGACGAAACCCTCGCCGATGCTGTCGATGGCATCCAGCAGCAGCCGATGAGCCCGCTCCGCCCGCTGCTCCGCCCGTGCCCGGCCGGTGATGTTGCGCAGGATGCAGAGGATGCGGTCGCCATCGTCGGAGAGGGCGACCAGCCGGGCCTCGAACACCGCGTCGCCTTCCGCGCCGGTTTCCCCATCGACGGGCAGGCGGATGTCGACTTTGACGGTTGGGCTGGCGATGGAGCTGGCGGTTGCGGCGCCGGCCGCCACCCGCTCCAGCGCCTCCAACAGCTGTGCTGCGGCGGCTTCGGGCAGCACCTCCTGGATGCGGCCGTTCAGGAAGCGCTGGGCCGGGATGCCGAGGTCGGCGGGACTGCCGGCGGCGAAGTCCAGGATGCGGCCGTCGCGGCGCAGCTCGAACCGCAAATCGGGATAGGCGTAGGACAAGGCGACCAGCTGTTCGTTCAGCCGCGCCACCTCCTGTCGGGCGGGAAGATCGCCCGCCGCCTCCACCAGCACGAGATCGCACCCCGGAACAGGGCCGATGCGGACGGTCAGCGCCAGCGCTTCACCACCGGCGCCTTGGACGGTCACGGTGCGCTCGGTGGCCGCCGTCGGCGCCGGTCCAGCGGGGGTCATGCGCAGTGTCCCGCCCGCCGCGTTGGGGTAGAGCAGCTTGCGGGCCGCCCGGTTCAGCCAGACCACGCCGCCATCCTCCGCCCGCACCAGCCACAGCGGCGTGGCAAGGCCGGTCAGCAGAGTCAGGTCCGGCAAGGCGTGCTTCGTGGCGGACAGGGACGGCATCGGCTCCCCGGCGGCAGGCGTTCCGGACAGGGATCTGTCGCGTCGTGGAAAGATAGCACGATGGCGTGAAAACAGCCAGCCGTTGAGGCCTGGCCGCTTAACCGTCCGCGGGCGTGTCCCAGTAATGGCAGGCGACGTGATGGCCGGGCGCAACCTCCTCCAGCGCCGGAACCGCCTGGGCGCAGAACTCCCGCGCCAGGGGGCAGCGGCGGCGCAGCGGGCAGCCGGTCGGCTGGCCGAAGGCGGACGGCGCATCGCCCTCCAGCGCCGGGCGCTCGCCACGGGACGCCGCCAACATCGCGCGGCTGTAGGGGTGCAGGGGCGCGGTGCGCAGGGTCTCGGCGTCGGCGCTCTCCACCACCCGGCCGGCCAGCATCACGATTCCGCGATGGGCGTCGCGCAGCCCCTCGTCATAGCGGTCGGTCGCCAGCACCAGCGACAGGCGGCGGCGGTCGCGCACCGCCATCAGCGTGTCGAGGAAGCTGTCGCGCTCCTCCGCCGACAGGCTGGCGGCCGGTTCGTCGGCGATCAGCACCCGCGGCTCCGGCAGGATGGCGCGGGCGAGGCCGGCATGGGCGGCCTCCGCCACCGTCAGCGCCGATGGCCAGCGCAACGCCGCCTCGGGACGCAGCCCGGCCTCCTCCAGCGCCTCGTCGATGCGGTGGTCGCGGCGGTCGGTGGCGATGTCGGGGCGCAGGCTCTCCAGCGCAAGGTCGAACTGGGCGCCGACGGTCATGGCCGGGTCGAAGGAGGCGGCCGGGTCGGGAAACAGCGGCTGCAGGTCGCGGCGGGCGCGGCGCAAGCTGCTTTGGTCGGGGCCGCCTCGGTCGGGGTCCTCCCCCGCGGCGGGCGGCGTCGAGGCTGCCATCAGGTCGCGGCCCATCCAAACCACCGCCCCCGCCGTCGGAGGCGGCAGGCAGAGCAGCGAGCGGGCGAGCGTCGCCTTGGCGCTGCCGGTCTCGCCCAGCAGGGCCAGCGTCTCCCCCGTCCGCAGATCCAGGTCGATGCCATGCAGGACTGCCAGCGTCCGCGCCTCCCCCTTCGGGCCGGGGGAGAGCGGATAGGACATGCCGACGCCGCGGGCATGCAGGCGGGAGGCGCCCGGCGGCTCCAGCGGCGTCAGCGGAGCGGTGCGCGGCGGCTTGGGCGGCAGCAGACGGCCGCGGCGGAGCGACAGCACATGGTCGGCGGGACCGGCCACCCCGTCCTCCGGCCGTCCGGCGAGGATCAGCGCCACCCCGTCGGCCCGTGCCCAGTCGGCCAGCTGGTGGAGCAGCAGCAGTCGCACCGTCGGATCCAGCCCGGCGGCCGGCGCGTCGGCCAGCAGCACCGCCGGCCCCACCGCCACCGCCATGGCGAACAGGCAGGCCCAGCGCAGGGAGTCCGGCAGCTGTTCCGGCGGCAGGTCGAAGCGGCGGGCGGCGGCGGGCACGCCCATGCGGTCCAGCCCGTCGGCGGTCCGGCGCAGCGCCGAGCGCAGATCCAGCCCCAAATGGTGGCCGACGACCTCCGCAACCTGCAGGGCCAGCGGCCGGCGCGGCGCCAGCCGGCCGCCCTGGGCGATCAGCAGATGTCCGTCGACGCGGATGCCGCCGGCCACATCGACTCCGGCCGGAGGCTGGCCGGCGAGCGCCGCCAGCAGGGCGGTCTTGCCGCTGCCGGCCCCGCCGGTGATGGCCAGCACCTCCCCCCGCTCCACCCGCAGGCTTGCGCGGTCGAGCAGGACGCGGTCGCCCAGCATCAGGGTCAGCGCCTCGGTCTTCACCGGCGCGGGCTTTGCGGAGATGTGGTTCATGGCCTGCGGTTGTTCATGGCTTGCGATTTCCGGCCGCCATTCCGTCGGCGATGGCGCAGGCTGCCCAGAGGGCGAGCGCCAGCAGCAGGGCCGGCGGGGCGAAGGCCACCGGGTCGCCCAGCCGCGCCGCCAGCCCGACCGAGGCGCCCCAGCTTCCCAGCGCCGGCGGCAGGCCGAGGCCGAGCAGGCTGGCGAAGCTCTCCGCCGCCAGCACGCGCGGCAGGGCCAGCGTTCCGGCGGCCAGCAACGGGCGCGTCAGGTTGGGGATCAGGTGCCGGCGCAACACCTCTCCCTCCGCCAGGCCGGCGGCGCGGGCGGCGGTCAGGAACTCCGCCCGCAACAGGGCCGACAGCTCGGCATGGGCGAGGGCGGCGACCGCCGGGGCGGCGGTCAGCGCGGTGACCAGCGCCAGCAGCCAGACCTTGCCCATCAGCCCGCCGGCCAGCGGAACCAGCAGGGCGAGCGGCCAGCCGGCCATGCGGTGGGCGGCGCCGATGACGCGCCGCTCCACCCGATTGCCGACCAGATTGCCGAGCAGACCGGCCAGCAGCGCCCAGCCGATGCCCAGCGCCCCACCCAGCACCGCGGCCAGCAGCGCGAAGGACAGGCTGCCCCGCCCGTCGAGCAGCGCCGCGGCGACCGGATCGGCGTCCAGCCGGTGGACCGCGCTGCCGTCGGCCATCAGCGGTGCAGCGGCACAGGCGAGCGCCAGGGCGGCGAGCACGGCGGCTCCGGACAGCTGGCGGGCGAGGCCGGCGCGCGGCGGCTCCGGCGGTACCGGATGGGAAAGCGGCGGTTGGTCGAACTCGGCCATCAGGGTCCTTCCGCGGCGGTCACGCGCCCTCATAGGGCGTGGAGCTGTGGTTGGCCGGGTCGATCCAGTCGCGCACCCCAAGGCCCAGCGCGTTCAGCAATGCGGTCAGCCCGCCCAGCGCCAGCAGGACCGGCACCGCCCCGGCGGCCGAGCCGGCGCGGGCGGCATCGATCATCAGCGCCCCGGCCCCCGGCAGGTCCAGCAGGCTTTCCAGCGCCACCGCCCCGACCATCGCGGCCAGCACCGCTGCGCGCAGCCCCCCCATCACCGGGGCGACCGCCTGCGGCAGGGCGTGATGGCGCAGCACCGTGTGCTCGTCCAGCCCCAGCCCGCGGGCCATGCGCACAGCCCCGCCCTCCGGCCCGGACCCCAGGGCGCGGCCCATTGCCGGACGCGCCAGACGGGCGGCCTGACAGGCGGCGGGAATCGACAGGGCGGTCCAGGCCAGCGGCGCCGCCGACGCCCCGGCCCGCACCGCGAGCGCCGCGACCGCGGCCAGCAGGAAACCCGGCAGCAGCGGCCCGGCTCCGGCCAGCAGCCGTCCGACCAGCCCGCCGGCCGACCGCGGCGCCACCGCCGCCCAGGATCCGGCCAGCGTGCCCAGCGCGGTGCCGACCGCCAGCGACGGCAGGGTCAGCAGAAGCGTGACCACCAGCCCGCGCAGCAGCGCCATTGCGGCGTCCGGCTGCGGTGCCACCAGCGCCGACAGCCCCACCCCCGCCGCCATCGGCAGGACGGCGGTCGGCACGGCATCGATCAGGCGGCGGATCACGGGACGCGGCATCTGGGCAGGGGGACCGGGCTGGGAATTACTCATATGGTGCGACATGCGACCGTAAGCGCCCCACCCCCGCCGGGCAATAGATTTAGCGTCGGCCGCCGCCTCCCGGCCGCGAACCCGCGCCCCCTATACCCGACCGCCACGCTTGACTTTCAGCACCGATTTTGTACTATATCACCGCCTGCTCCGCCGGAGAGGCCAGGGCCTGCCATCTGGGGGCCTTGCACCCGTCATATCGCTTTGCACGAGGATGTGACATGAGCACCGCCATTGCCCTCCGTTCGCCCGATTCCGGCGAATCGCTGTCCCGCTACATCAACGACACGCATCGTTACCCGGTCCTGCCGGCCGAGGACGAATACATGCTGGCCAAGGCCTGGACCGAGCATGGCGACGTCGATGCGGCGCACAAGCTGGTCACCAGCCATCTCCGTCTGGTCGTCAAGATCGCCGGCGGCTATCGCGGCTACGGCCTGCCGCTGTCCGACCTGATCGCCGAGGGCAATCTCGGCCTGATGACCGCCGTCAAGAAATTCGAACCGGAACGCGGCTTCCGCCTGTCCACCTACGCGATGTGGTGGATCAAGGCCTCGATCCAGGATTACATCCTGCGGTCCTGGAGCCTCGTGAAGATCGGCACCACCGCCGCGCAGAAGAAGCTGTTCTTCAGCCTGGGCCGCCTGAAGCGGAAGCTTGGCGAGTACGGCAGCGGCGACCTGCAGCCCGACAGCGTCACCAGCATCGCCACCGACCTGTCGGTGCCGGAAGAGGATGTGGTCGCCATGAACCGCCGCCTGTCGGCGCCGGTGGCCTCGCTGAACGCGCCGATGAGCGCCGACGGCGATTCCGGTGAATGGCAGGACCTGCTGGCCGACGAGCGTCCGTCGGTGGAGGAGTCGCTGGTCGAGCGTGGCGAGGCCCGGCAGCGCAGCGCCCTGCTGCGCGAGGCGATGGGCGTTCTGAACGACCGCGAACGCGACATCCTGACCAGCCGCCGCCTGTCCGACAGCCCGCTGACCCTGGAAGATCTGTCGGTCCGCTACGGCGTCAGCCGCGAGCGCATCCGCCAGATCGAGGAAAAGGCCTTCGAGAAGGTCGCCCGCCAGACCCGCGTCCTAGCCGCCGCCGTCGCGGCCTGACCGGGAACAGGCGGGACACCGGGTTCGGAATCCCCGCCAGTTTCGGCGGGAAGCGCCGTGTAACCCCTCCATCAGCGCCGGCGGTTTCCGCCGGCCCCCGTGGAGGCGGTTCCTATGTCGAAAAGCATTTCCCGAACCTCGACAATCGAGGTCATCAAGGACGCGCTGACCCTGTATGAAGGCAACAGGATCAGCCGCTGGCAGGTCATCAACCGCCTGATCCATCTCGGTCTTTCGCCCGACGACGCCAACACCATCGCCGACCATGGCAGCATCCCGCCCCACATCCTAAGCGGCCTTGGCGTTCCGCGCCGATGAGCACGCCGGATACCGCCTTCGCGACGGCCCTGCGCCTGCACCGTGCCGGATGCTGGGCGCAGGCGGTGGCGGTCTATGACCGGCTGCTGGGCGACCCGCGGTTGGATCCCGTCCAGGCGGCACAGGCTTACGCGAACCGGGGAGCGGCACTCCGCCGGCTCGGCCGGGCCGACGAAGCGGCGGCGTCCTGCATCGAGGCGCTGGTCCGCTGCCCGGAACTGGCGGAGGCCTATGCCAACATCGGCGCGATCCTTCAGGAAGCCGACCACCCGCTGGCGGCGCTCGACGCCTGCCGCCGCGCCATCGCACTGTCCCCCGGCCTCTACACACCCTATCTGGCGATGGCCCATGCCCGGCAGGATCGCGGCGACCATGCCGCCGCGCTGGCCCTGCTGCGCCGTGCGGCGACGCTCGCCCCGGCAACGCCCAGCGTGCGCTACAATCTGGCCGAGGCGCTGCTCCAGCACGGGCTGTTCGAGGAGGGATGGCGGGCCTACGAATCACGTTGGCAGGCACGGGAACTGGCGCTGACCCGGCCCGCTTGCACCAATCCGGAATGGACGGACCAGGATCCGACCGGCAAGACCCTGCTGGTGGTGGAGGAGCAGGGCTTCGGCGATACCCTGCAATTCATCCGCCTGATCCCGCTGGTGAAGGCGCGCGGCGGCCGCCGGGTGATCGTGCACTGCCGGGCGCCGCTGGTCCGGCTGCTGGCGGCGGTCGAGGGCGTCGACGCGGTGACCACCGCCCTGCCCGATGCGGCCGGCTACGATTTCTGGGTGCCGCTGATCTCGCTGATGCGGCGGCTGGCGGTGGGACCCGACCGCATCCCGGCGGCCATGCCGTACCTCGCGCCACCACCGGATGCTGTCCGGCGTTGGTCCGGGGCGCTGCCGGAAACGGACAGCTTGCGGGTCGGGCTGGTCTGGGCCGGCGACCCGCGGCTGGGCCATGCCGCCGCCAGCCGCACCGATGCCCGCCGCAGCCTAGCCCTCACCCAACTCGCGCCGCTGCTGACGGTGCCGGGCGTGTGCTGGGTCAGCCTGCAAAAGGGACCGGCGGCGGCGCAGCTGGACGGCATGGCGATCCACGACCCGATGCCCGGCGTGGCCGACTTCGCCGACACCGCGGCCATCGTCCGGCAACTCGATCTCGTGATCGGGGTGGACACCGCCGTTGTGCATCTCGCCGGGGCGCTCGGCGTGCCGGTGTGGGTGCTGTCGCGTTTCAGCGGCTGCTGGCGCTGGCTGCTCGACCGTGACGACAGCCCCTGGTACCCGACATTGCGCCTGTTCCGCCAGCAGCATCCCGGCGATTGGGCGCCGGTGGTGGGGCGGGTACGCGAAGAGCTGTTGCGCAGGGTGCGGCTCCCTCGCCATGATCGCGGTTCGGCCTGAACAGTGTGACCATTGCCAAGGAGTCCGCGATGCCCAGCTATCCCGCCGCCTATCAGGCCAGCAAAGGCTCGGCGCTCGACGTCGACCGCGCCTTTTACGGACGCATCGGCTCGCAGACCGCCGGGCGGGAACTGGTGGACAGCTTCGTGGTGCCGATCCGTTCCGGCCGCGCCTGGACCGTGCCGGCCGGCCATGTCTTCCGCATCGTCACCATCGAGGGGCCGCAGGTCGCCGACCTCAACATCTGGAACCGCCACAACCCGCGCGAACGCTTCTGGGCCTCGCGCACGCGGCAGCTCCAGCAGGCGCATGTCAGTACGTTCGACCGGCTGTGGTCGACCCTGCCCTATCTGCGGCCGCTGGCGACCATCACCCACGACACGCTGGCCGATTACGGCATCGACGAGTATGGCGGCCGGGTCCACGACCTGCTGGGCACCCGCTGCGATCCCTACGTCAACCGCATGCTGACGGGGGAGGATTTCCACCACCATTGCCATTCCAACCTGACCCGCGCCGTCGCCCCCTATGGCCTGACCGAGTTCGACGTGCATGACGTGCTGAACGTCTTCCAGGTCACCGGCTTGAACGCCGAGGACAAGTATTTCATGAAGGCCTGCCCGGCCAAGAAGGGCGATTTCCTGGAATTCTTCGCCGAGATCGACCTGCTCTGCGCCCTGTCGACCTGCCCCGGCGGCGACCTCAGCGTGCCGCTGTGGGGTCCGGACGCCCGCGATCCGCTGGAGGTCTGCCGCCCGCTGGGCGTCGAGGTCTACCGGCTGGACCCGGCATTGCTGGCGGGCTGGTCGTCGCCGGAGGTCGCGGCCTATCGCGGCAACCACGGCATGACGCTGCCGACGCCGTCCTGGGAGAAGGACCCGGCATGACGGCGTGAAGCCCTACTCCACCTCGGTCAGCAGCCACTCCTTGAATCGGCGTACCCGCCGCGCCCGCTCGGCCCCCGGCGCGTGGGCGATCAGGTAGCAGCCGCGTGGGCGCAGAGTCTCGGGCATCGGCTGGACCAGCCGGCCCGACGCCACGTCCTCCCGCACCAGAAAGACCGGCAGCAGAGCCACCCCCATGCCGGCCGACGCCGCCTCGATGATCATGAAGAAATGCTCGAAGGCCAGCGACAGCGCCGATTCCGGCAGCGGCAGGCCGAAGGCGCCGAGATAGACGCGCCAGGAATCGGGCCGGGTGGTGTGTTGCAGCAGCCGGTGCTGCGCCAGATCGGCGGGATGGCGCAGCGGCGGTCCCTGTTCCAGCAGCGACGGCGCGCAGAAGACGCCCATCGTCTCCGGCATCAGCGTCGCCGTCTCGGCCCCCGGCCATTCCTCCACGCCATAGCGGATGGCGACGTCGATGCGCTCCTTGGCGAAGTCGACCCGATGCTCGCCGATGCTGACCTCGACCTGTATCTCCGGATTGTCCGCCTGGAAGCGCTTCAGCCGTGGGATCAGCCAGCGCTGGGTCAGGGTGGGCAGCGCACTGACCCGCAGCACCCCGCCCTCCTGCGCGCGAGCCGCCCGCGCCGCCGCCGCGATGCGGTCGAGCGCCGCCGACGCCTCGCCATAGAAGGCCGCGCCGGTCGGCGTCAGTTCGATCCCCCGGCCGACACGGCGGATCAGCTCGACGCCCAGGTCCGCCTGCAGGGTCTGCATCATGCGGCTGACCGCGCCCTGGGTCACCGCCAGCTCGTCGGCCGCCCGGGTGAAGCTGAGGTGGCGGGCCACCGCGACGAAGCTGCGGACGGCGTTGAGCGACGGCAGGGAGCGTTCGGGCATGGACGAACCGAATCATGAGTTGAACTCATAAATCTCTGCCCGAGAACTCGTTTGTCAAGTCCGCGGCGATACGCTCTGCTTGGTCCACCAACAGCCATCCCTGAAGGCCACCCTCCGATGACGACGCTGACGCCCTTCCACATCGCCTTCCCGGTCGACGATCTCGCCGCCGCCCGCCATTTCTACGGCACCGTCCTGGGTTGCCCGGAGGGGCGCAGCAGCGACGAATGGATCGATTTCGACCTGTTCGGCCATCAGATCGTCGCCCATCTGAAGCCGCGCGACCCGAAAGCCGCCCCGGCCCACCACAACCCGGTGGATGGCCACGACGTGCCGGTCCCGCATTTCGGCGTCGTGCTGCAGCCCGCCGATTGGGACGCCCTGGCCGAAAAGCTGAAGGCGGCCGGCATCAAGTTCGTGATCGAGCCCTACACCCGCTTCAAGGGTCAGGTGGGGGAACAGTCCACCATGTTCTTCCTCGACCCCGCCGGCAACGCGCTGGAGTTCAAGGCATTCGCCGACATGTCGCAGCTGTTCGCGAAGTGAGGATGGGTTTAGTTTTGCCCCCTCCCTTACCCTCCCCCGCTTCGCGGGAGAGGGAACTCCACAGCTCTGGCACTTAACTCCCTCTCCCGCGGAACGCGGGGGAGGGTCGGGGAGGGGGCAATAGCACTTTGCCGCTCCCTCACCCACACCCCGCCATCATCAGCCCGAGCGTCTTCTCGTCCGCCCGGTCCGGCATCACCTCGCCGACGATGTGGCCGTCGAACATCACGACGATGCGGTCGGACAGCGCGCGGATCTCGTCCAGTTCCACCGACACCAGCAGGATCGCCTTGCCCTGGTCGCGCAGGGCCACCAGCCGGCGGTGGATGAACTCGATGGCGCCGATGTCGACGCCGCGGGTGGGCTGGCCGACCAGCAGCAGATCCGGGTTCCGTTCGATCTCGCGGGCCAGCACGATCTTCTGCTGGTTGCCGCCGGAGAAGTTGGCCGCCGCCAGCGACCCGTCGCGCGGGCGGGTGTCGTACTCCTCCATCCGGCGGGCGCAGTCGGCGGCGATGGCCTCGCGGTCCATCAGCACCCGCCCGTTCCAGGCCGGATCGTCCTGGAAACCAAGGATCGAGCATTCCTCCGCCGAAAAGCTGGTGACGAGGCCCACCTTCTGCCGGTCCTCCGGCACATGGCCGACGCCAAGGCCCCGCAGCGCGCGGGCGTTGAAGTGCTCCGGATGCCCGGCAAGCTCCTCGCCGCGCAGGCGGACGGAGCCGCCGGCGATGGGCCGCATGCCGGCCAGCGCCTCCAGCAGTTCGGACTGGCCGTTGCCGGACACGCCGGCGATGCCGACGATCTCGCCGGCCCGCACCGAGAGGCCGACGCCCTTCACCCGCTCCACGCCCGACGGATCGCGCACCCGCAGGCCCTCGACCCGCAGCACTTCCGCCCCCGGCTCGGCCGGCCTCTTGTCGACGCGCAGCAGGACCTTGCGGCCGACCATCAACTCGGCCAGCTGCTCCCGGCTGGTGTCGGGGGTGGCGACGTTGGCGACCACCTGCCCGCGCCGCATCACCGTGACGTTGTCGGTCAGCTCCATGATCTCGCGGAGCTTGTGGGTGATGATGACGACCGTCTTGCCCTGCTGGCGCAGCGCCCGCAGGATGCGGAACAGATGGTCGGCCTCCTGCGGGGTCAGCACGCCGGTGGGTTCATCGAGGATCAGGATGTCGGCGCCGCGGTAGAGCGCCTTCAGGATCTCCACCCGCTGCTGGGCGCCGACCGGCAGTTCGCCGACCGGGCTGTCGAGATCGACCTCCAGCCCATAGTCGCGGGCCAGCCGGGTCAGCTCACCCCTGGCGCGGGCAAGGCCGCCGGCCAGCGTGACCCCGCCTTCCGCCCCCAGCAGCACGTTCTCCAGCACGGTGAAGGGATCGACCAGCATGAAGTGCTGGTGGACCATGCCGATGCCGGCGGCCAACGCGTCGCGCGGCGTCCGGATGGCGGCAGGATTGCCGTTCACCCGGATTTCCCCGCTGTCGGCGCGCAGATAGCCGTAGACGATGCTCATGATCGTCGACTTGCCGGCGCCGTTCTCGCCGATCACCCCGTGGATGGTGCCGGCCGGGACCGACAGCGACACGTCGCGGTTGGCGTGGTTGGCGCCGAACCACTTGTTGATCGCCACCGTTTCCAGGGCGATCTGCGCGTTTGCCTGCGTCATCAAAGACCGTTCGAGAGGGGCATCGAAAGTCGGAAACAATCCCTTTCCGTCATTCCCGCGGAGGCGGGAATCCAGGCGTTTCCACAGGGGTCGCTTTGGAAGCTCTGGATCCCCGCCTTCGCGGGGATGACGGGAAACCACGTGTGCGGTGAAGGGAGCCGTTCAGTCCACGCCTTACGGCTGGTACGGCTTTACCGCCAGCGAGCCCGCGATGATCTGCTTCTTCGCCTCTTCCAGCTTCGCTTCCATCTCCGGCGAGATCAGCTTGCGGTTGTTGTCGTCCAGCGCATAGCCGACGCCGTCCTCCTTCAGTCCGACGACGCGGTGGCCGGGCTTCCAGCTGCCGTCCTTCGCCGTCTTCATGCAGTCATAGACGACGACGTCCACCCGCTTGACCATGGAGGTCAGGACGCTGCCGGGATGGACATGGTTCTGGTTGCTGTCGACGCCGATGGACAGCTTGCCGGCATCGGCCGCCGCCTGCAGCACGCCGAGGCCGGTGGCGCCCGCCGCGGCGAAGACCACGTCGGCCCCGCGCGAGAACTGGCTCTTGGCCAGCTCGGCGCCGCGGCCGGGGTCGTTCCAGGCGGCCGGCGTGGTGCCGGTCATGTTGACGAACACCTCGTCGTTCGCCGCGACATGCTTCACGCCCTGCTCGTAGCCGGTCAGGAAGTTGCGGATCAGCGGGATGTCCATGCCGCCGACGAAGCCGACCTTGTTGGTCTTCGACGCCAGTGCCGCCGCCATGCCGACCAGGAAGGATCCCTCCTCCTCCTTGAACGTGACGGATTGCACGTTGGGGGCGTCCAGCTTGTCGTCGATCAGGCAGAACTTGGTCTTGGGCGATTCCTTCGCCACCTTCTCCACCGCCGCGGTCTGCGAGAAGCCAACGGCGACGACAACCGAGGCGCCGCGGCGGACCAGCGTGCGCATCGCCTGCTCGCGCTGGCCCTCGTTGGTGATCTCGAACTCGCGGTAGGCGGTGCCGGTCTCCTTCTTGAACCGCTCGGCGCCGTTATAGGCTGCCTCGTTGAAGGACTTGTCGAACTTGCCGCCCTGGTCGAACACCACCGCCGGCGAGAAGTCGTCGGCCAGGGCCGGAACGCCGGCCGCCGTGATCGCCGTCATCGCCAGCATGGCGGCAAGAATACGCGTCTTCATGTCCCACCCACTCCCGACTGCGGAAACTTGACCCAAAGGATAACCGCGCCATCATTCCGCACAACAGGGAAAGCGGACGAAGCGGCGCAGCAAATCGCGGCGCCCCCGGTTGACGACAGGGGCGGGGGCGTTTATCACCCCCGCCGATGATCTTTGCGACGAACAGGTCGCGAGAAACCGGCATGACCGGCCACAGGAATTCGGGGGGCGACGCTCGGTGGACGAAGTCTGGGTGCTTTTGCAGGGAATCGTTCTCGGATTCGCCATCGCCGCACCCGTCGGGCCGATCGGTCTGCTGTGCATCCGCCGCACCCTGCAGCATGGGCCGCTGATGGGCTTCTTCACCGGGTTCGGCGCCGCGGTGGCCGACACCTTCTATGGCGCCATCGCCGCCTTCGGCGTGTCGGCGGCGCTCAGCTTCCTGCGCGGGCACGAGATCGCCTTCCAGCTGGTCGGCGGCATCTTCCTGCTGGTGGTGGCGATCCGCACCTTCCGCCAGCAGCCGGAAGCGGAAGAGCGGGAGGCGGCCGCCGCCCCCGACAGCAAGTCCTGGTTCACCGGCTTCATGACCGGCCTGTCGCTGACCCTGACCAACCCGGCGACCATCATGGCCTTCATCGCCATCTTCGCCGGATTCGGGCTGGGCGGCACGCTGGACCGGCTGGAGGCGTCGACCCTGGTGCTGGGCGTCTTCATCGGGTCGTCGCTGTGGTGGATGACGCTGGCGATGGGGGTCGCCGCCGTGCGCCACCGCATTTCCGACCGCGGGCTGACCATGCTGAACCACTGCACCGGCGTGGCGCTGGGCGTCTTCGGCCTGTGGGCGCTGGGCATGGCCGCCACGGGGATCGTCGGGATGGCGACGGCCTGACGACCAGCAGCCGGCTCTCAACAGCCGGCGGACGGCGTGACGCTCGGCGCCTCCTGGGCACCACCGCCCTTGCGCAGCAGGTGCAGGTGCTTGGTCAGCCGCCACAGATACAGGCCCACCAGCAGCACCAGCAGCCCGACGGTGAAATATCCGACCAGCCGGTGGGCGAAGGGCCAAGTCGACAGCATGTAGCCGGTCCAGGCCAGCAGCAGCGTCCACAGCACCGAGCCGATGCCGGATGCCAGCGAATAGTTCAGGATCGACATCTTGCAGGCGCCGGCCGGGATCGAGATCAGCGTCCGCACCCCCGGCACCGGCTGCGAGAACAGCACGGCCAGCCCGCCGCGCTTGGCGAACCAGTCGGTGCTCTGCCGCACCTTCTTAGGGTGGATGGTCAGCCAGGGGCCGTATTTCTTCAGGAACGCTTCGAGCCGTTCGCGCCCCATCAGGCGGCTCGGCAGGAACCACACCAGCTGCCCGGCCAGCGAGCCGAGCCCGCCGGCGATGGCGATCCCCACCAGCGAGAACTCGCCGGTCGCCGCCCCAATCCCGGCCAGCGGGATCACCGACTCGGCGGGAAGCGGCGGGAACACCCGGGCCAGTGCCACCAGAAGGAAGATCCCGATATAGTGAAGCTGATGCATCACCTGCACCAGCCAGTCCGTCAACCCACCATCCATGCCGTTCCGTCCTCCCCCACCGGTCGAATTGACCCGCATCGGGAGAACGGCGTGGCGCGGCGGGGGGTTCCCTTTCGCTGTGGCAGGGCGGCGTTGTGCGAGGGGTTGGGTGTCGGCTTCGATGCCCCCTCCCCATCCCTCCCCCGCCTTCGGCGGTGGAGGGGGCAGGAGCTTCGGGGAAGTGCAGCGGCAGTCCCCTCTCCCGCCAAAGGCGGGGGAGGGTTAGGGAGGGGGCACGCGCAGAAGCCGCTCACCCATTCCGATCACCCATTGAACAGCGCCGCGTCGATCCGCCGGACCATCGCCACCAACCGGGGGGCGAACTCCTCCTCCAGCTTCTTCAGATCGACCATGAAGGCCGGGCCGCCGCAGTTGAAGGCCAGCACCTGCGAGCCGTCGCGCGGCACGAAGGGGACGCCGACCGCATGCACCTCCGACTTCCAGGCGCCGATCGACCGGCAATAGCCGCGCGTCCGGTAATCCTCGATGGCCTGGAGGATGCCGTCGCGGATCTCGGGCCAGCGCTCCCCCTCATGCTCTTCCAACTTCGCCATCAGCGGCGCGCGCTCCGCCTCCGGCAAGGCGGCCAGATAGGCGCGGCCCATGCCGGTGGTCGACAGCTTGATGTGGGAGCCGACGTCGAGCGACAGGGTGATCGGCCCGGTCGCCTTGCAGCATTCCAGATAGATCATGCTCAGCCGGTCGCGCCCGCCCAGCGCCACCGCAAGCCCGGTCTGGTCGGCCAGTTCCTGCATCAGCGGCCGGGCGACCTGCCGGATGCCCATGCCCGACAGGCTGGCATATCCCAGCGCCAGCACCGAGGTGCCGAGCCGGTATTTGCCGGTGTTCTGGTCGTAGGCGAGATAGCCCAGCTTGGACAGCGTGTAGGTCAGCCGCGACACCGTCGGTTTGGGCAGGCCGGTGCGCTGCGCCAGTTCCAGGTTGCCGAGCATCGATTCGTTGCGGCGGAAGGCGCGCAGCAGTTCCAGCCCGCGGGCGAGCGCCGTGACGAAGCGCGGGTCCTTCTCATCGTCCGCCAGATCGTCGGCGACCAGAGCCTCTTCCCGCCTGCGCATGACCCATTCCTCCCGCAAGAAATCGCGGGACGATCCTGCCAGCGGCCGGACAGCGCGTCAATGGAACAAGATTTCACGGTACGAAATTTATAACGGGCGGCCTATGCCCGCATCACTGCGTCGCCCCCAGCCCCAGCGTCACCATGCGTTCGTACAGCGACGCGCGCGAAATGCCCAGCAGCTTCGCGGCCCGCGCCTTGACGCCGTTGGCCTCTTCCAGCGCGGCGGCGATGGCGTGGCGTTCGGCGGCGTGCAGCACCTCCTGCAACGGCCGCGCGCCCGCCGCCAGCGGCAGGGCCGACGCGCCCGCCGGATGCTGCATGCCGGGCAGCACGCTGCGGATGTGCGGCGCCGTCAGGATCGGCGCGTCGGTCAGCGCCACCACCCGCTCCAGCGTGTTGTAAAGCTCGCGCACATTGCCGGGCCAGTCATAGTCGCGCAGCACCTGCACCGCCGATTCCAGCAACTCGCGCGGCGGCGTGCCCTGCTGGATCGCCAGCTGTTCCAGGATGCGGTCGGCGATGCTCTCGATGTCCTCCGGCCGGTCGCGCAGCGGCGGCAGGGTGATCGGCACCACGTTCAACCGGTAATAGAGGTCGGCGCGGAACTGCTTCTCCCGCACCAGGGCATGCAGGTCGCGGCTGGTGGCGGCGATGATGCGCACATCGACCCGCACCACCTTGTTGGATCCCAGCGGTTCGATCTCCCGCTCCTGCAGCACGCGCAGCAGCTTGGCCTGGACCGGCAGCGGCATGTCGCCGATCTCGTCCAGGAACAGGGTGCCGCCGTTGGCAAGCTGGAACTTTCCCTCGCGGTGGCGGCGGTCGGCACCGGTATAGGCGCCGGGGGCGACGCCGAAGAACTCCGCCTCCAGCAGGGTTTCCGGAATGGCGGCGACATTCACGCCGACGAAGGGCTTGGACGCGCGCGGGCTGGCGGAGTGGATGGCCTGGGCCAGCAGTTCCTTACCCGTCCCGGTTTCGCCCAGAAGCAGGACGGTGCTGTCCATCTGCGCGGCGCGGCGGCCCAGCCGCTTGATCTCACGGATCGATTCGCTGGCGCCGAGGAATTGCGAGAAGGAGTATTTGGCCCGGCGCTCATGCGCCAGTTCCTGCTGGGTGCGGGTCAGCTCCTCCTGCATCTTCTCGTATTTGCGGACCAGCGGGCGGAGATATTCGGCGCGGTCGAACAGCACGAAGCCGATGGCGCCGATGATCGAGCCGTCGATGCCGAACAGCGGCATCCGCGTCACCACGAAGGAGCGGTCGTCGAATTCCATGATGTCCAGCGGCTGGGGCTGGCCGCTGTCGATCACCCGGCGCAGCTGGCTGTTGGGGATGACGTCCTCCACCTGCCGGCCGCGCGGGTCGCCGGGGACGCCCAGCAGAGCCTTGTACTTCTCGTCCATCCAGGCGATGCGGCCATTGTGGTCGACGGCGACGGCACCGACGCACATGGATTCCAGATGTTCGAACAGGGAATGGACCGCCCGCTGGCGCAACGCTTCGAAATCGACGGTGTCGCCCACGTCACCCTCCCAAACGGGACCGATCTTCGTCGTCCCGGTGTCGAGGCCTCTTGCGATGCCGGCTTTGGTGCCTGCTGCATTGCAACGCAATTTGCCAACAATATCAGAGGTCAACATAGTAGCCCATCCGTCGGATTAAAGGGAAGGCGTGCAGGTTCGGTCGGGTGCGCGGGGTCGATCCGCACCCGTTCATCAGATCAAAGCTTTGCCGCATGCCGGCTGGGACCGCTTTTTAAAAAGGCAATCCGGACGAGTTCTCTACATCCTCCGCCATATCCCTGTTTCTTTTTGGGTCTTTCAACCCGGACGGGTGGAAAAAGGGAAAAAGAGGGGGGCCTTCCGGTCCCCCCTGGGGGAGTTTACGGAGAAGACGGCAGACTCGATGCTCCGCTCAGTGCCCCCGCTTGGGCAGCCGGGCCATCAGTTCGCCGACGATGCCGCGGCGGAAGAGCAGGACGCAGACGACGAAGATGCAGCCGATCACCACCGGCACCGGCAGGCTGGTGGATGCGAGGTAGCTTTCCAGCGTCACCACCAGTCCGGCACCCACCACCGGGCCGAACAGCGTGCCCATGCCGCCCAAGAGCGTCATCAGCACCACCTCGCCCGACATCTGCCACGTCACGTCGGTCAGCGAGGCAAGCTGGAAGACGATGGCCTTGGTGCCTCCGGCGAGCCCGGCCAGCGAGGCCGACAGCACGAAGGCGACCAGCTTGTAGCGGTCGGTGCGGTAGCCGAGCGAGACGGCGCGCGGCTCGTTCTCGCGGATCGCCTTCAGCACCTGCCCGAAGGGCGAGTGCACCGTGCGCCAGATCAGGGCGAAGCCGGCGACGAAGATCGCCAGCACGGCGTAGTACATGGTCAGCGGCTGGCTGAGGTCGAACAGCCCGAACAGCAGGCCGCGTGGCACGCCCTGGATGCCGTCCTCGCCATGGGTGAAGGGCAGCTGCAGCGCCAGGAAGAACACCATCTGGCTCAGCGCCAGGGTGATCATGGCGAAATAGATGCCCTGCCGGCGGATGGCGATCAGGCCGAAGACCAACCCCATCAGCCCGGCCACCACGGTGGCGGCGAGCAGGCCCGCCTCCGGCGCCCAGCCCCATTCCTTCACGGTGTGGGCGGCGATGTAGGCCGCCCCGCCGAAGAAGGCGGCATGGCCGAAGCTGAGCAGGCCGGCGAAGCCGATCAGCAGGTTGAAGGCGCAGGCGAACAGCGCGAAGCACAGCACCTTCATCAGGAAGACGGGATACAGCACGAAGGGTGCCGCGAGCGCGAGCAGCAGCAGGACGGCGGCGATCAGCGCCGTGCCGATGGCCGGACCCCGAACCGCGACGCGGGTGGAATTGCTGGCGACGGTCATTGGATCAACGCTCCCGTCCGAAGAGCCCCGCGGGCTTGATGAGAAGGACGATCGCCATCACGACGAACACGACGATGTTGGACGCTTCGGGATAGAAGACCTTGGTCAACCCCTCCAGCAGCCCCAGCCCGAGACCAGTGACGATGGCGCCGAGGATCGACCCCATGCCGCCGATCACCACCACGGCGAAGACGATGATGATCAGGTTGGTCCCCATCAGCGGCGACACTTGGTAGATCGGTGCCGCCAGCACGCCGGCCAACCCGGCCAGCGCCACGCCGAAGCCGTAGGTCAGCGACACCATCACCGGCACGTTGATGCCGAACGCCTGCACCAGCGTCGGGTTCTCCGTCGCCGCGCGCAGATAGGCGCCCAGCTTCGTCCGCTCGATGGCGAACCAGGTGCCGAAGCAGATGACCAGCGAGGCGACGATGACCCAGCCGCGATAGTTGGGCAGGAACATGAAGCCCAGATTCTGCCCGCCCTGAAGGGCTGCAGGAATCGGATAGGGCTGGCCGGAGACGCCGTACTGGTGGCGGAACGCCCCCTCCAGGATCAGCGCCAGCCCGAAGGTCAGCAGCAGCCCGTAGAGATGGTCCAGCTTGTAGAGCCGCGACAGCATCGTCTTTTCCAGCGCGATGCCGAGCAGCCCGACGACGATCGGCGCGATCACCAGCGCCCCCCAATAGCCGATCCCGGCATAGGTCAGCAGCAGCCACGCCACGAAGGCGCCGACCATGTAGAGCGCGCCATGGGCGAAGTTGATGACGTTCAACATGCCGAAGATCACCGCCAGCCCCAGGCTGAGCAGCGCATAGAAGGAACCATTGATCAGGCCGAGCAGAAGCTGCCCGAACAGCACTTGGGGCGGGATTCCCAGCAGGCTGACCATCTCCGCATTTCTCCCGGTTCGTTGGTGTTGTTCTTGGTTTTGGTGGTTGTCATCGAATGCCCCCTCCCCATCCCTCCCCCGCTTCGCGGGAGAGGGGGTATGATGCTTGGCGAGGGTTTCAGCAATTGACGGCGGCAGTCCCCTCTCCCGCGAAGCGGGGGAGGGTTAGGGAGGGGGCAACGGCGACACGCACCCCCTCCCCCCTCACTTCACCAGCGGGCAGCCGCTCTGCTTCGGGTCCATGAAGGCGGTGTCGGCCGGGATGGTCTTGACGATCTTGTAATAGTCCCAGGCCCCCTTCGACTCGGCCGGGGTCTTCACCTGGGCCAGATACATGTCGTGGAACATGCGGCCGTTGGCGGCGACCTTGCCCTTCTTGGCGAACATGTCCTCGACCGGCAGTTCGCGCATCTTGGCGGCAACCTTGTCGGCGTCGTCGGTCTTGGCCGCCTCCACCGCCTTCAGGTAATGCTTCACCGCCGAATAGACGCCGGCCTGCACCATGGTCGGCTTCTTGCCGGCCTTGGCTTCGAACCTCGAAGACCATTCGCGGGTCTGGTCGTCCATGTCCCAGTAGAAGCCTTCGGTGAACATCAGACCCTGTGCCGACTGCAGGCCCAGCGCATGCACGTCGGTGATGAACATCAACAGGCCGGCCAGGCTTTGGCCCGCCTGGGTGATGCCGAACTCCGCCGCCTGCTTGACGGCGTTGACGGTGTCGCCACCGGCATTGGCCAGACCGATCACGTCGGCGCCCGACCCCTGCGCCTGCAGCAGGAAGGACGAGAAGTCGGAGGTGCCGAGCGGATGACGCACCGACCCGACGATGGTGCCGCCCAGCGACTTCACCATCTTGGTGGTCTCTTCCTCCAGCGACTGGCCGAAGGCGTAGTCGGCGGTCACGAAGAACCACTTCTTCTTGCCCTGCTCGTACAGGGCGCGGCCGGTACCGGCGGCCATGGCGTAATTGTCGTAGGTCCACTGGAAGCCGTAGGGGCTGCACTGCGCGCCGCTCAGCGCGGTGGCGCCGGGACCGGACATCAGGAAGATGCGCTTCTTGTCCTTGGTGATGCCCTGCACCGCCAGCGCGGCGGCGGAGTTCGGCACGTCGGCGATGACGTCGACGCCGCCGGTGTCCACCCACTCGCGCGCCTTGGACGCGGCGATGTCCGCCTTGTTCTGGTGATCGGCGACGACGATCTCGACGGGGGCGCCGGCGACCTTGTTGCCGAACTCCTCCGCCGCCATCCGGGCGGCGATGGCGGAGCCCTCGCCGGCGAGATCGGCGTAGATGCCGGAACGGTCGTTCAGCACGCCGATGCGGATGACGTTGTCCGACACCTGTGCCGAAGCCGGAATCGCGGTCCCGGCGAGCGTCAGCAGGGCGGTGCCGGCGAGAAGAAGCGTGCGCATCAGAAGGTCTCTCCCTCTTGGTTTTATTGTCGGCCGGTTCCCTTCGCGGGTCCTTGTGGCCGTAATCGGGCAAGCTGCGGCAGTTCGCCGCCCCGACCCGGAGTTGGGCGGGGGCGGCGTTCGTACCGGTGATGTCGGTTGGCTGGACGGCCTACACGCCGAGATAGGTGTGGAGCTTGTCCATGTTGGCGTCGAGCTGGTCGTTGGGGATCATGTCGACCACATGGCCCTCCTCCATCACGTAATGGCGGTCGGCGATGGTGGCGGCGAAGCGGAAGTTCTGCTCGACCAGCAC
>NZ_VTTK01000055.1:0-33915 GCF_008365135.1 Azospirillum sp. Sh1
GACGCTCGCCACCGCCGGCTTCGACACGGCGGCGGATATGAACCGGCTGTCGGGCACCAGCGGCAACACGCTGCTGGTCTCGGGGCTGGAGACGCTGATCGGGTCGAGCGGGAGCGACGTGGTCTATCTCGGCTCGGCCGGCAACACGCTGCTGGTCTCGGGGCTGGAGATCCTGGTCGGCGGGGCCGGCAACGACGCGGTGACGCTGGGCGACGGCGGCAACACCGTGCTGCTGCGTGGTATCGAGACGCTGACCGGCAACAGTGGTGTCGATGTGCTGACGCTCGGCAATACGGGCAACACGGCGACCGTGTCGCTGTTCGAGACCATCCTCGGCGGCACCGGCAGCGATCTCGTCACCCTGGGGGCGGCCGGCAACACGCTGGTGGTGTCGGGTGTCGAGACGCTGATCGGCGGTGCGGGCACCGACGTCGTCACCATCGGCACCGCCGGCGGCACGCTGCTGGCTCTCGGCATCGAGACGCTGATCGGCGGCGCGGGCCTCGAGGTGATCTTCACCGGTTCGGCGGGTGCGACCCTGACCGTCTCGGGTGCGGACTTCGTGATCGGCAACACCGGCACCGACGTCCTGACCCTGGGCCCGGCCGGCAACACCACCACCATCCGCGGCATCGAGACGCTGATCGGCGGCGCCGGCACCGACGTCGTGTTCCTGGGTGACACCGGCAACACGCTGACGCTCGGCACCGACATCGAGGTCCTGGTCGGCGGTGCCGCCACCGATGTGCTGACCATCAGCACCTCCGGCGCCACCCTGCTGACCCGGTCGGTCGAGACGCTGATCGGCAACACCGGCACCGACGTGATCGCGCTCGGCGACACGCCGAACACGGTCACCGTCACCGGCATCGACACCCTGACCGGCGGTGCGAGCACCGACATCGTCTTCACCGGCTCCGCCGGCGTGACGATGACCGCTTCGGGCATCGAGTTCCTGGTCGGCGGCGCGGGCGCCGACGTCGTCACCCTGGGCTCCTCGGGCAACACCGTCATCACCCGCGACATCGACACGCTGTCGGGCGGTGCGGGCACCGACTGGGTGTTCCTGGGCGACACCGGCAACACGCTGACGCTCGGCACCGGCATCGAGATCCTGGTCGGCGGTGCCGCAACCGACCTGCTGACCATCGGCGCTTTGGGTGCCACCATGCTGACCCGCGGGGTCGAGACCCTGATCGGCGCGGCGGGCACCGACGTGATCACGCTGGGCGACACGGCCAACACGATCACCGTGTCGGGCGTCGACACCCTGACCGGCGGTGCGAGCACCGACATCGTCTTCACCGCCTCGGCGGGTGTGACGATGCTGGCCTCGGGCGTCGAGTTCCTGGTCGGCGGCGCCGGTTCGGACGTCGTGACCCTGGGTGCGTCGGGTAACACCGTCATCACTCGCGGCATCGACACCATGATCGGTGGTGCGGGCAGCGACCTGGTCCTGCTGGGTGACACCGGCGTGACCATGCGGGCCGAGAGCGGCATCGAGATCATCGTCGGCGGTGCGGCCACGGATGTGGTCAGCCTCGGCGACGGCGGCTCGACGGTCCTGCTGCGCGGCATCGAGACCCTGGTCGGCGGCACGGGCAACGATGTGATCACCACCGGCAACACCGGCGTGACCATGTCGGTCTCGGGCGTCGAGACGCTGATTGGCGGCTCGGGCACCGATGCGATCACGGTGACCAGCGGGTCGATCCGCTTCCAGGGTGGTACCGGCGACAGCATCAGCCTGGCGTCGGGCAATGTGGGATCCGGTGGCGGCACGGATACGGTGGTGTACTCGTCCTTCAGCGACATCGCGTCGCTGGGTGCGAACACCGGCTTCATCTCGGTGTCGAACTTCCAGTCGGGCACCGACAAGGTGCAGCTGACCGGTACGGCCCGGACGGATGCGGACAAGAACGGCGACGCGGCTCTGGCCACGGCGACCGCGGCGACCAACGGGGTGAGCATGGCCAACGAACTGGTCAGCCTGTCCTCGGCGGTCAGCGGCAGCCTGACGGATACCAGCCTCGCCAACTTCCGCACGGCTCTGGGTACGCTGACGAACTCGTCGGCTGGTGCGAGCACGCTGGTTCTGGCCAACAACGGCACCAGCTCGGCTCTCTACCAGGTGGTCGACACCAACGGCGACGGCCAGGTGGCTTCGTCCGAGGTTCGCCTGCTCGGCGTGTACAACAGCACGGTGCTCTCGCTCCCCGACATCAACCTCGGTTGATGTCGGGCCGAAGATGGAGCCGGCGCGATGGCGCCGGCCCATCGGCTTTTCCGCTCAGAATCGAGCATGGCATCGCAGCTGCCCGGCGACCCTTCCGCAATGCTCCGGTGCAGCCTACCCCCAGAACCTCCCGGCTTTAGCCATGTGGCGGTTCAGGTCCTGTTGACATCCGGCGGCTTTCGGGAGCGTATGGCGGCGCGGCAGAGTGGGCTTGGACAGCAAGGGATCGGACAGCGTGGCGGAACCGGTGAAGACGGCGGAAGGCGGGGGCGGGACTCCTGCCGGCACTCCCGCCCTGGCCTTCGATTTCGGCGAGAACTGGGACCATTACTCGCGCACCGTGCTTGACGAGCCGCGGCTGGTGGCGGCCATCGACAGCCTGAAGGGGCTGGTCGGGACCGACCGGCTGAAGGACGCCAGCTTCTGCGACGTCGGGTCCGGCTCCGGCCTGTTCACCATCGCCGCCGGCAAGCTGGGCGTCGGCCGCGCGCTGGGCTTCGACGTCAACCCCACCGGGGTCGAGGTGGCGCGCCGCAACCTGGGCCGCTTCGCGCCAGAGCTGGCCGACCGCATCGAGTTCCGCCGCGGTTCGGCGCTCGACAGCGGCTTCGTCGGCTCGCTCGGCCGCTTCGACGTGGTCTATGCCTGGGGCTCGCTGCATCACACCGGTTCCATGTGGCCGGCGATCGAAACGGTGGCGCCGCTGGTGGCGCCGGGCGGCACCTTCGTGCTGGCGCTCTACAACCGCCACTGGACCTCGCCGATCTGGACCCTGATCAAGATCGTCTACAATCTGTCGCCGGGATTCCTGCGGAAATTCTGGGACTGGACGCTGGGTTCTCTGATGTTCCTGGCGACCTGGGCGATCACCGGCTCCAACCCGCTGCGCAAGGAGCGCGGCATGGAGTTCTGGGTGGACGTCACCGACTGGCTCGGCGGCTACCCCTATGAATATGCCAGTGCCGACGAGGTGCGGGCGCGGATGGACGCGCTCGGCTTCGACATGCTGGAGGTCCGCCCGCCGCGCGTGCCGACGGGCTGCAACGAATTCATCCTGCGCCGGAGGCCCGCATGAGCGACGACGCATTCAAGTCCGCCCCCCACACTCCCCTGGCTGCCGCCGCGGCCGACCATCCCGGCGGCGTCGATTACGACGACAGCTGGGAGCGGCGCTGGAACGACATGCGCAAATACGGCCCGACCGGCCGGCATCTGCGCCGCATCGTCACCGAGATGGTGCGCCCGCTGAACTACGACAGCTTGGCTGACGTCGGCTGCGGCCAGGGCTCGCTGCTCGCCACGCTGATGCCGCTGAAGCCGCAGGCCAGCTACACCGGTCTCGACTTCGCCGCCAAGGCCATCGACGTGGCGCGCCGCCGGGCGCCGAACGCCGAGTTCGGCCTGCTCGACGTCGCCGCCGGCCATCTCGACCGCCGCTTCGATCTGGTGGTCTGCACCGACGTGGTCGAGCATATCGAGGACGATGTCGCGGCGCTGCGCAACCTCGCCGCCATGACCGGCCGCTACCTGCTGGTCTCCACCCTGCAGGGGCGGATGCGCGAGTTCGAGCGTACGGTCGGCCATCACCGCAACTATGCCCGCGGCGAGCTGCAGGCCAAGATCCAGTCGGTCGGGCTGGAGATCGAGCGGGTGGTGGAATGGGGCTTCCCCTTCTTCTCGCCGCTCTACCGCAACGTTTTGGGCGCCGCCAGCGGCCAGGGCACGGAGGGCGATTACGGCCCCGGCCGCCGCTTCCTCGCCGAGGCGCTGTACCACATCTTCCGCCTGAATTCCTGGTCGCACGGCGACTACATCTACGTGCTGGCCCGCCGGCCGGGGTCGTGAGTGCAGGGGCGGTGCCCCCTCCCTAACCCTCCCCCGCGTTCCGCGGGAGAGGGAACTCCGCCGCTTTCGCACTTAACTCCCTCTCCCGCGAAGCGGGGGAGGGTTGGGGAGGGGGCACCCAGCGACGATCCTTCGAATAAACCCCTGACATCACCTCATGACTTCATGAAAAGGCATCTTTAAATGCGTCCCGGCCTGAAAGCCCTGGTCAGCGCGCTGCTGGTCGCCCTGCTGCTGTGGCGGGTCGATGTGGCAGAGGTCGGGCGGGTGCTGGCGGTGGCGTCGCCGGGGCTGATGGCGCTCGCCGGCCTGCTGTTCTTCCTGATGCATGTGCTGAACGCGCTGAAGCTGCGGGTGCTGCTGCCGGAGCTGCGGGCGGGGCGGCTGCTCGCCTACACGCTGGTGGCGCAGCTCTATGCGCTGGTGCTGCCGGGCCAGCTGGCGGGGGAGGCGGTGAAGGCCTACCGGCTCAGCCGCGATGAAGGGCGCGGGCAGGGCCAGGGAGAAATCGGCGGCGGCCGCATCGTCTCGGCGGTCGCCTTCGACAAGGTGACGGGGATCGTCGGGCTGCTGCTGCTGACCGGCGGCGGATTGGCGATGCAGTCGGCGCGTTTCGGCGACGGGCTGCTGGTGGGGGTTGGGCTGGTGCTGGCCGGGCTGGTCGCGGCGACCGTGCTGCTGGCCTGGGCGCCGGCCCGCGCCCTTCTGCTGGCCCTGCTCGGCTGGCGCGCGGGGCCGAAGCGCGAGGCCCTTCTGCTCGGCCCGCTACGCCGCTTCCTGGAGGCTTGGCGCGACCAGACGCGCCGTCCGGGGCGGGCCCTGCTGTCGGTCGCCGGCGGGATCGCGGTGCAGGTGGCGGCGGTCGCCGGCAGTCAGGCGCTGGGGCTGGCGGTCGGCATCGACCAGCCTTTTTCGGTGTGGGGTGCGGTGACCGGGCTGATGTCGGTGATCGTGCTGATGCCGGTCACCGTCGCCGGCATCGGCCTGCGCGAGGCGTCGCTGGTCGGCCTGCTCGATCTGGTCGGCGTACCCCATGCCCAGTCGCTGGCGCTGGGCTTCGGCATCCTCGCCTTCCAGGTGATGGTGGCCCTGCTGGGCGCCGTCATCGACCTGACCGTCCTGCGCGAACGCCGCACCGCCTGAGGCGGAGAAGAATGCAAGCGCACGTCAGCATTGATCCTTTGCGTAAATTCGCGTCCGCCACGTTGCATCATGCTGGAATTCTGCAATCTTAATCGGCTAGGAGAGTGGCGGGCCGGCATCATTCCGGCTACGGCGCGCCCGTCGAACGGTGCCCGCCGGGCGTGCAGCGGTCTCTGACAGGGCTGCTCAACCAGTGCGCCCGAGAAGCGAAGAAAATGTTGGAGTATGCTGAACTCCTCCTCATCGTTCTTCACATCCTGATCTGGATCGTGAAGCACCTCTGAGCGAGGAAAACCTTGGGGGGCTGCCGTTGCTAGCGCGGCGGCCCCTGCCTCTCCCGCGCGGCCTTCTGAAAATGATTGGGGTCCGTGCTGACAGACACGGACCCCTTAGATCTGTCAATCCTACGAGTTTCCGGTGGGCTGAACACCACCGGCGAGAAGCGTTGCTCATCTCAGCATTGACGGGAAAATATGTGGGCGCTTTGCTCGCATCTGTCAACCGTCGTCCTGGAGCCCAGTCGGATGGCCGCATTTCCGACGGGGAGGCTGCCCGCCGGTCGTCCAGTCGCAACCCAATTAGCCGTTGCGCTTGCCGGATCCAGCGGCCATACCATGGCCCGGCATCGCACCCACAGATGACCAGCAGCCTCCGGACCCGTTCGATGACCCTCCTGCTTACCCCCGGATCCGCCACCACGGACATGGGCACGGTTTCCGTCTCGGTCCTGATTCCGGTCTATAACGAGGAGGACAACATCGCCCCGCTGTGCGGCCGGCTGATCCCGGCGCTCGACGGGCTGGGGCGGAGCTTCGAGGTCATCTTCGTCAATGACGGCTCCACCGACGGGACGGAGACGGAACTGCAGCGGGTGGCGGCGGACAGCCGCATCCGCGTCATCAATTTCCGCCGCAACGTCGGCCAGACCGCGGCGATGATGGCCGGCATCGACCATGCCCGCGGCGACGTCATCGTGCCGATGGACGGCGATCTGCAGAACGACCCGCAGGACATCGCCGGCCTGCTCGCCAAGCTGGACGAGGGGTACGACGTGGTGTCGGGCTGGCGCGCCGACCGGCAGGACGGCTTCCTGCTGCGCACGCTGCCGAGCAAGATGGCCAACAAGCTGATCTCCACCATTTCCGGCGTGAAGCTGAACGACTATGGCTGCACGCTGAAGGCCTACCGGCGCCAGATGCTGCAGGGCTACCGGCTCTATGGCGAGATGCACCGTTTCGTGCCGATCTACGCCCGCTGGCAGGGGGCAAAGCTGACCGAGATGCCGGTGCGCCACCACCCGCGCCGCCACGGCCAGTCGAAATACGGGCTGGAACGGGTGCTGAAGGTCGTGCTCGACCTCGTCGTCGTGAAGTTCCTGACCCAGTACGAGACCAAGCCGATCTACATCTTCGGCTTCGCCGGCCTGATGTTCATGGGGCTGTCGGTGCTGGCCGGCATCTATGCGATCTACCTGAAGCTGGTCGACGGCATCTCCTTCATCCTGACGCCGCTGCCGCTCCTGGTGACGATGGGGCTGGTCACCGGGGTGATGTGCATCCTGATGGGGCTGCTGGCCGAGCTGCTGGTCCGCATCTATTTCGAGAGCCAGGGCAAGAGCCACTACTCCATCAAGACCATGCTGAATTTCGACGAGCCGCCGCCGGTAGACCGCAGCATCCGCGACTGACGGTTCCGATCAGAAAAAAAGGCCCCGCAACCTTCCCGGTTCGGGGCCTTTTTGCGTCACCGTCTCGCGTCAGGGTGCCGCCACCACCCCGCCGGGGGGCGTCAGCTCCTTCAAGGCGCCGGAATGGGCCATGACGAACAGCCGGACCCGCTGGCCGACGACCTCGGCCGGCAGCGGCAGGATGAAGCCGCTGTTGAGAAGCCGCTCCTCGTGGAAGGCGTTGACGACGTCGGACCGCGCGCTGCCGGTGGAGCCGGTGGCGACGATGCGGTCGCCGACCATCGCCAGGACGGAGGCCGCCGGCGCCGGCACGGTCATGTCGGCGGCCCATCCCGCCAAGGCGAGCGGACCGTTGGGAATCCGCTCGATCCGGTCGAGGGAGCCGTTCACCCCGTCATTCGTCCCGGCCGGCCGCACCGTCATGCTCAGCCGCAGGGCGCCGGCCCCGTCATCGAGCGTCCCGTTGCGCAGCAGGGTCTGCAGGATCGGGCGTTCCGGCCGGTTGGCCGCATCGTTCAGGATCGGGGCCAGGAAGTCGGCCTTCAGGTCATAGGCGGCATGCAGGAAGGGGGCGATGTTGCGCGGCGAGCTGGACGGGCAGACCAGCGGCTGCTGCCAGTCCAGCCCGCCCGGCGTCCTGATGGCCTGCAGATGGCTGGCGATGCAGCGCTGCGCCTCGCTGTCGCGCTCCGCCACCATCCGGTTGAAGCCGGCGACCTCCCAATGCCGCAGCAGGGAGCCGCCGACGCTGTGGCCGAGGACGAGGAGGGCGGCCAGAAGCAGCCCGGCGGCGGTTCCCCGGTTCATTCTCCCGGCCCCCGCCCGCCCGGCCATCAGCACCGTCCAGCCGGCGACCGCCGCCGGGAAGGCCAGCAGGACCGGATAGGCATAGCGTGGGGTGATGCCGCAGCGCATCGCGGCGGCGATGCCGTCGCCGCACAGCCCGGCCCGGCCCAGGGCGGTGGTCATGGTGACGATCGTCGCCCCCGCGATCAGCGAGGCGATGCAGAAGACGGCGTGCCGCCGCTCGACGCCCGCCCGGCCGAAGGGCAGCAGCACCGCCGGGATCAGGCAGAGCAGGAACGCCACGGCCCCCACCGCCAGGGACGGCGGCGCTCCCACCGTCTCCACCGGCAGGCCGGCGGCGGTGGCGAAGGCGCCGAACAGGAAGGCCCAGAATTCCCGGTGCCAGGGCAGCACCAGCGGCTGGCCGGTGTGGTTGGCGTAGGAGCCGCTGAAGGTCATCCACAGCATCGCCACGGTCAGCAGCAGCCCGCCGCCGACCACCACCAGCGTGCGCCCCTCCACCAGCCTCTCCCGCCAGTTTCCGTCCCGGCGCAGGGCCAGAACCGCCCCGGCCCCCGCCGCTCCCAGCGCATAGCTGGCGCCGAACACCCCGGTGGAGCCGAAGGCCAGCAGGAACAGCGTGGCAAGCACCAGCCGGCCGCGGGCCAGCGTGTGGAGGAACAGGAACAGGCAGGTGAAGAAGATCGGCTGGGCCAGCCCCATGTGCTGGTAATAGAAATACTCGTTGTTCAGCGTGCCGGTCAGGAACAGCCCGGCCGCCACCACCGGCACCGCGTCCCAACTCGACCGTACGCAGTCCCGCAGCAGGACCAGCGCGTAGGCGGCGAGCATCGCGGCGAAGGCCAGCCAGCCGACCAGCCGGAAGGCGATGAAATCGACGCCGATGGCATGCCACAGCCCGTGGGTCAGCAGTTTGAAGAAGGGCGCGACATGGTCGCTGTCCTTGGCGAAGATCGAATGGACGGTCAGCGGCTGCTGCACGCCCTGGGCGCTGCCGAAGAAATAGCCCCAGTCGTCCCAATAGGGCAGGCCGCTGCTCGCCTGCATGTTCCGGCCGAACTGATAGACGACGACCAGCGCCCCCAGCGCCAGCAGAAGCCGGACCAGGAGATGGGCGAACGCCGAGGCGCGGGAACCGGTGGGGGGTGCGGCACGGTCAGCGGCAGGCCTGTCCGCTCCCCCACGCGTCCGGGGGAGCGGGCGATTCAGACTGTCTAAACTCATGCGGCGTTTTCCATCGGTGCCAGGGGCGGTGCCGGGGTTTGGGCCGGGCGGTCCAGCGCGGTGGCGAGTGCGGTCCAGGCCCACAGCAGGCCGCGGTGGTCGGCCCGTCCGCTGCGGTGCTCGTCCCAGCGGGCGGCCAGCCAGGCGCCATCCACCCCGATGCGCGCCGCGGTCTCCAGCGGCGGCTGGGGCAGGTGGCGCAGCCAGCGGCTCAAGGGGATGCCGAAGCCCTTCTTGGGCCGCGACAGGATCGCCGGCGGCAGCAGCGGGGCCATCGCCTTCTTCAGGATCCATTTGCGGGTGCCGCCCCGGATGCCGTTCGGCTGCAGCTTCACGCCGGCCGGCAGGCGGCTGACGAAGGCGACGAGGTCGCGGTCGAGGAAGGGGGAGCGTGTCTCCAGCGAACAGAACATGCTGGCGCGGTCGGCCTTGATCAGAAGGTTCTCGCCCAGATAGAAGCGGCCGTAGAACTCGATGGAGCGGTCGACGTCGTGCCGGCTGGCGCCCGACCGCCACAGGGCGTCGGCCTCGTCATAGAGATCGTCGGCGGAGAGGTCGGCGCCGAACAGCCGCGACACCTCCTCCACCGAGGCCGGACCCAGCCAGGCCGGCATCCAGTGCGCCGGCCGGTGCCCCAGCCCGCGCAGCGCCCGGCGCAGCTTGAAGTCGAAGCTCATGTTGCGGTCCGAGCGCGGCAGCCGGTGGGCTACCGCCTCCGCCAGCCGGTGCAGCGGGCGGGGAACGGCATGGTGGTAGAGCCGCGCCGTGCGCAGCGCGTCGAAGGTGTCGTATCCCGCGAACAGCTCGTCGCCGCCGTCGCCGGTCAGCGCCACCGTCACCCGTTCGCGGGCGAAGCGCGACAGCAGATGCGTCGGCAGGATGGAGGGGTCGGCGATCGGGTCGTCCAGCCGGCCCAGCAGCTCCGGCAGCATCCCCGCCGCGGTGTCGAGGTTCAGCGTGCGGCAGGCATGGTCGGTGCCGTAATGGCGCGCCGCGTCGGCGGCATAGCCGCTCTCGTCGAAGCTCGGCTCGTCGAAGCCGATGGTGAAGGTCTTCATCGACGCCGGGTCGCGGTGGCGTGCCGCGAGCGCCACGATGGCGGCGCTGTCGATGCCGCCGGACAGGAAGAAGCCGACCGGCACGTCGCTCAGCATCCGGCGCTCCACCGCGCGGTCCAGCAGCTCGCGCAGCTCGTCGGCCCACTCATCGGGACCGCCCGGCGGCTGGTCGTCCACCACCATCCGGTATTCCCAATAGCGGCTGACCGACAGCCGCCGGCTGGTCAGGTCGTAGACCATGCTGCAGCCGCCCGGCAGCTTGCGCACCGCGGCATGGGCGGTCAGCGGCGCCGGAATGAAGCCGTAGGCGAAATATTTGACCAGCGCGGTGCGGTCCAGCCCGTCCGGCACCGACGGGTGGGACAGGACGGCGGTGGCCTCCGACGCGAAGACCAGCCCGTCCGGCGTCTCGGCATAGAACAGCGGCTTCTTGCCGAAGCGGTCGCGGCCGAACACCAGCCGGCCCCGGCGGCGGTCATGGAGGCAGAAGGCGAACATGCCGTTCAGCCGCTCCAGCATGTCCAGGCCCCATTCCCGGTAGCCGTGCAGCAGCACCTCGGTGTCGGAATGGTCGGTGACGAACCGGTGGCCGGCCTGCTCCAGCGCGCGACGCAGTTCGGGCGCGTTGTAGATCTCGCCGTTGTAGACGATGACCAGATCGCCCTCCGCCGTCGCCATCGGCTGGTGGCCGCCCTCGATGTCGATGATGGCGAGGCGGCGGAAGCCCAGATGAACCGGCAGCGCGCCGGCATGGTCGGCTTGGCCGCGGTCGGCATAGACGCCGTCGTCGTCGGGGCCGCGGTGGCGGATGATGCTGGTCATGACGGCGAGGTCGCGCTCGCCGCCGGGTCCGGCGAAGCCGGCGAAACCGCACATGGGGCTGCTCTCCCGAGGGGACTGCCGAAGGTGGCGACGGGGGCTAGGTGTAGCGCCTCCCCCGGTCCTGTGCCATGGCGAAATGCCGGAGATGCGGTGACGGGCCGCGTGGGCGGAAAGTCGCGCGGCGCGAAAGTCGTGGCGTCCGGTTCCGGCTTTGGATTACAGCAAGTGCCATGGGCTGTGGGGCCTGGATCGGGCAGGGCGGGGCAGGCAGGGTGGAGACGAGACCGATGATCGGCGGGCCGGTGGATCTGGAAGGCGGCTTCAACCGCATGCGGCCCTGCCGTCACGGGCTGATGGTCTACAACCGCAACGATCAGTATGTCGGCCGCTCGCTCGACCTCTACGGCGAATATGCCGAGCGTGAGGTGGCGGTGTTCCGCTCGATCCTGCGTCCGGGCGACACCGTTGTCGAGGTCGGGGCCAACATCGGCGCCCAGACCCTGCCGCTGGCCCGCATGGTCGGGCCGTCCGGGTCCGTCGTCGCCTTCGAACCGCAGGAGATGCTGTTCAACCTGCTCTCCGCCAATCTGGCCCTGAACGGCATCGCCAATGTGCGGACCCGGCGCATGGCGGTGGGGAGCGAGGCCGGATTCATCCGGGTGCCGACGCTCGACCCCAGCCGCTCCAACAATTTCGGCGCCCTCGGCCTCGGCGGCTGGGACTATGGCGAACTGGTCCCGCTGGTGACGCTGGACAGCCTGGAGCTGCCGTCCTGCCGCCTGCTGAAGGCCGATGTGGAGGGCATGGAGGCGGCGGTGCTGCGCGGGGCCGGCGGGCTGATATCGGGCCACCGGCCGGTGCTGTATGTGGAGAACGACCGGCGCGACCGCTCGCCCGCCCTGATCGGGCTGATCCGGTCGATGGGCTACCGGGTGTGGTGGCACACCGCCCGCCTGTTCGACCCCGGCAACTTCGCCGGCAACCCCGACGACGTGTTCGACGGGGTGGGCGCCGTCAACCTCGTCGCCCTGCCGCCGGGCAGCGACATCCACATCCCCGATCCCGAGATCACCGACGATCATGCCTGGTGGCGCTGAGGCAACTCTCCGCCGTGACCTTTGGAGTCCATGCAGGCTGCCGAGCACCTGTGCTTGACCGTTTTTTCACAAATTGCTTAATACTCTGCCCTGGTCCACTCCTGAATTGGAAGAGCTGCAGGAAATGAAAGCTGTAATACTTGCCGGCGGCCTTGGAACGCGGCTCTCCGAGGAAACGGACCTGCGGCCCAAGCCGATGGTGGAGATCGGTGGCAAGCCGATCCTCTGGCACATCATGAAGATTTATTCCTCGCATGGCATCAATGACTTCGTCATCTGCCTGGGCTACAAGGGCTATGCGATCAAGGAGTATTTCTCCAGCTACTCCCTGCACAATTCGGACGTGACCATCGACTTGCGGACCAACACGGTCGAGGTTCACCGCCGCCTTGCCGAACCCTGGCGGATCACGCTGGTCGAGACCGGCGAGTCCACCCTGACCGGCGGGCGCCTCAAGCGCGTGCTGCCTTATCTGGAGGGGGAGGAGGCCTTCTGCCTCACCTACGGCGACGGTGTCGGCGATGTGGACATCTCCGCCTCGGTCGCCTTCCACAAGGCGCATGGCCGCGCCGCCACCATGACCGTTGTGCATCCACCCGGCCGCTACGGCGTGGTCGAGCTGGAGGGCGACCGCATCTCCGCCTTCCAGGAAAAGCTGCCGGGCGACGGCGCCCGCATCAACGGCGGCTTCTTCGTGCTGTCGCCGACGGTCGGCCGCTACATCGACGGCGACGACACCATGTGGGAGCAGGAGCCGCTGCGCGGCCTGGTCGAGGATGGCCAGCTGCACGCCTGGAAGCATGACGGCTTCTGGCAGTGCATGGACACCATCCGCGACAAGCGCCTGCTGGAGGATCTGTGGACCGCCGGCAACCCGCCCTGGAAGACCTGGTAACCGCCCCGATGTCCGCCCCGATGTCCGCCATTGCGTCGTTCTGGTCCGGCAAGTCGGTCTTCCTGACCGGCCACACCGGCTTCAAGGGAAGCTGGCTCGGCTTCTGGCTCTCCGCCATGGGCGCGCGCGTCACCGGCTATGCGCTGGAGCCGCCGACCACCCCCAGCCTGTTCGAGGCGGCGGGCTTGCGCGACCGGCTGCACCGCAGCGAGATCGCCGACATCCGCGACCGCGACCGGCTGGAGGCGGCGCTGTCCGCCGCCCGTCCCGACATCCTCATCCACATGGCGGCCCAGCCGCTGGTCCTGCGCTCCTACCGCGACCCGGTGGAGACCTACGCCACCAACGTCATGGGCACGGTCCATCTGCTCGACGCGGTGCGCCGGGTCGACAGCGTGCGCGTCGTGGTCAACGTCACCAGCGACAAGTGCTATGAGAACCGCGAGTGGGTCTGGGGCTATCGCGAGAACGAGCCGATGGGCGGCCGCGATCCCTACAGCAACAGCAAGGGCTGTGCGGAGCTGGTGACCGCCGCCTTCCGCCAGTCCTTCTTCCCGCCGGGCGAAAGCCCGGTCGCCCTGGTGTCGGGCCGCGCCGGCAACGTGGTGGGCGGCGGCGACTGGGCGGAGGACCGTCTGGTCCCCGACCTGATCCGCGCCTTCCTGGACGGCCGTCCGGCGGTGGTGCGCAACCGCCATTCCACCCGGCCCTGGCAGCATGTGCTCGACCCGCTGCACGGTTACCTGATGCTGGCGGAAGCCGCCTGGAACGAGCCGGCGACCCATGCCGAAGGCTGGAATTTCGGCCCGGCCGAGGGCAGCGCCCGCCCGGTCCACTGGGTGGCCGACCGGCTGGCCTCGCTGTGGGGCGACGGCGCCGCCTGGGTCGACAACAGCGGCCCCGCCGGCCCGCACGAGAACCGCTTCCTGGCGCTCGACTGTTCCAAGGCGCGGCAGCGGCTGGGCTGGGCGCCGCGCTGGGATCTGGCGGAGACGCTGGCCCGCACCGTCGAGTGGTATCGCGCCTATGGCCGCGGCCAGGACATCCCCGCCCTTATGTCCGCCCAGCTTCTTGCGTATAACGAGGCCCGGCCGGCCGTCTGAGGCGGCCGGCGTCCTTTTCGCATCACCGTTTCTTCCGTGAGACCGTCATGACCTCCTCCCCCTCTTCGCCGGCCCCCTCTTCGCCGGCCGGTTCGGCGGATCGCCGGGAAGACCTGCGCCGCCGGATCCTCGATCTGGTGGCCGAATATGCGGAGGTCGCCCATGCCGACCGCCCCTTCGACCCGGCGCGCTCGCCGGTCCCCGTCAGCGGCAAGGTCTATGGCGGCGAGGAGATGGCGCTGCTGGTGGATTCCGCCCTCGATTTCTGGCTGACCACCGGCCGCTTCAACGACGCCTTCGAAAAGCGTCTGGGCGAGTTCCTGGGCGCGCGCAACGTGCTGACGGTCAATTCCGGCTCGTCGGCAAACCTGCTGGCGCTGACCGCGCTGACCTCGCCGCTGCTGGGCGACCGCGCGCTGAATCCTGGCGACGAGATCATCACCTGCGCCACCGGCTTCCCGACCACGGTGAACCCGATCCTGCAGAACGGGATGGTCCCGGTCTTCCTCGACGTCGACATCCCGACCTACAACATGGACATGCGGCTGCTGGAAGAGGCGGTGGGGCCGCGCACCCGCGGCATCATGCTGGCCCATACGCTGGGCAACCCCTTCGACCTCGCCGCCGTCACCCGCGTCGCCGAGAAGCACGGGCTGTGGGTGGTGGAGGATTGCTGCGACGCGCTGGGTGCCCGCTATGACGGCAAGCTGGTCGGCAGCTTCGGCGACATCGGCACCCTCAGCTTCTACCCGGCCCACCACATCACGATGGGCGAGGGCGGGGCGGTCTTCACCAGCAACGCCAAGCTGAAGCGCTCGCTGGAATCCTTCCGCGACTGGGGCCGCGACTGCTGGTGCCAGCCGGGCCAGGACAACACCTGCAAGCAGCGCTTCAACTGGCAGCTCGGCGACCTGCCGCACGGCTACGACCACAAGTACATCTATTCCCATCTCGGCTACAACCTGAAGATCACCGACATGCAGGCGGCGGTCGGGCTGGGCCAGATGGACCGGCTGGAAGGCTTCATCGAGGCGCGCAAGGTCAACTTCGCCCGGCTGAAGGCCGGGATGGCCGAGCTTGCCGATGTCCTGATCCTGCCGGAGGCGACGCCGAACAGCGACCCGTCCTGGTTCGGCTTCCCCATCACGGTGGCGGCCGACGCCCCCTTCAGCCGCGACGAGCTGACGCGCGAGCTGACCCGCGCCCGCATCGGCACGCGCCAGCTGTTCGGCGGCAACCTGCTGCGCCAGCCCTACATGAAGGGCCGCCCGCACCGCGTCGTCGGCGAGCTGACCAACAGCGACGTCGTCACCGCCCGCACCCTGTGGATCGGCGTCTATCCCGGCCTGACCGCCGCCCACATCGACTACATGCTGGACGTCATCCGCGGCTTCGTCCGGGCGCGGACGGCCGGCTGAGGGCCGCCGGGCGATGCGGGTCCTCATCACCGGCTCCGCCGGCTTCCTCGGCGCCCATGTGGCCGACCGCTTCGCCCGCGGCGGCTGGACGGTGCTGGCCGCCGGCCGGGAGGGCAGCGACAGCTGGCGTCTCGCCCGCCTCGGCGTGGCGGCGGAACCGGTGCGGCTCGACCTGACGGCATCGGGGGAGGAGATCGCGGCGGCGGTGGCCGGCGCGCGTCCCGACCTGATCGTCCATTGCGCCGCCTACGGCGTCGATTACCGGTTCCAGGACGTGGCGGCCTCGGCCCGCACCAACCTGGAGGGCACACTGCACCTCGTGCGTGCGGCGGCCCAGGGCGGGGTGAAGCGCTTCGTCCATGTCGGCACCTGCTACGAATACGGCCCCTCCGACCGCCCGATCGCCGAGGACGCGCCGCCGGCGCCGCGCAGCCTCTACGGCATCACCAAGGCGGCGGCGACGCTCGCCGCGCTCGGCACCGCCGCGTCGCACGGGCTGGCGCTCGCCGTGGTGCGGCCCTTCGGCATGTACGGCCCGCTGGAGAACGACACGAAATTCGTGCCGATGATCCTGCGCGCCTGCCGCGACGGCCGGCGGACCGAGCTGACCGCCGGCGGCCAGCTGCGCGACTATGTCTATGTCGGCGACGTTGCCGGGGCCTGCCTGCGGCTGGCGGAGCTGCCGGACTTCCCGGCCGGCGAGATCGTCAATCTCGGCTCCGGCGCGCCGATCACCATCCGCGCCCTGGGCGATGCTGCGGCCCGTGCCGTCGGTCATGGCGGCGACGCCCTGGTGTGGGGCGCCTTGCCCTACCGCCCGGACGAGGTGATGAGCATCGTCGCCGACGCCGGCAAAGCCGCCGCACTGCTCGGCTGGCGGGCGTCGACCCCGCTGGACGAGGGGATGCGGCAGACCCTGGCCTTCCTCGACCCACCCGAAAATTCCCCTGAGAATTTGGGAGACTCCCCGTGCGCTACCTGATCACCGGAGGCTGCGGCTTCCTCGGCAGCAACCTCGCCGCCGCCGTTCTGGAGCGTGGCGAGGACCTCTGCGTCTTCGACAACCTTTCCCGCCGGGGCAGCACGCTGAACCTCGAGTGGCTGCGCGGCCAGGGCGAGTTCGAGTTCCGCCACGGCGACATCCGCAATCCCAACGACGTGCAGCGCGCGGTGGCGGAACTGCGGCCGGACGTGGTCTTCCATCTGGCGGGGCAGGTGGCGATGACCACCTCGCTGGCCGACCCGCGGCTGGATTTCGAGGTCAACGCGCTGGGCAGCTTCAACCTGCTGGACGCGGTGCGCCGCTCGGCCCCCGAAGCCCTGGTGCTCTACAGCTCGACCAACAAGGTCTACGGCGACCTGGAATGGACGCCCTACGAGGAGACGGAGACCCGCTACGTCGCCCCGGCCTTCCCCGACGGCTTCGACGAGACCGCCCCGCTCGACTTCCATTCGCCCTACGGCACCTCGAAGGGTGCGGCCGACCAGATGATGCTCGACCATCACCGGGTGTTCGGGCTGCGCACCGTGGTGTTCCGCCATTCCTCGATGTATGGCGGCCGGCAATACGCCACCGCCGACCAGGGCTGGGTCGGCTGGTTCTGCGGTCTGGCGGTCGAGGCCGGGCTTGGGAAACTGAAGGCCCCCTTCACCATCAGCGGCACCGGCAAGCAGGTGCGCGACGTGCTGCATGCCGAGGACATGAAGACCCTCTATTTCAGCGCGGTGGAGCGGGCCGACGCGGTGGCGGGACAGGTGTTCAACATCGGCGGCGGCATGGCCAACAGCCTGTCCCTGCTGGAGCTGTTCCGCCTGCTGGAGGAGCTGCACGGGGTGGAGATGCGGTTCGAGCGGCTGCCGCCGCGCATCAGCGACCAGCGCATCTTCGTCGCCGACATCGCCAAGGCCCGCCGCCTGCTGGGCTGGGAGCCGAAGGTCGACGCGCGCCGCGGCGTTTCCGACATGCTGGCCTGGATCGTCCAGCAATAGATCGACAGGGGCTGAGCATGCTGCATTTCTTCTGGACGCCCTACATCTTCCGCCGCGATAGCTACGACAAGTACGAGGCGAACAACGCGGAGATCTGCAAGCATGCGCGCCGCGTGCTCGGCCGCTTCACCGACGTGCATCTCGACAGCTTCAACGCCTCGCGCGTCACGCGGAACCCGGCGGACATCCTGCTGGGCCACACCAGCTTCGATTCCGTCGGCGGGCTTGCCGATGACTGGGTGCGCGACAATGCGCTGGAGCCCGGCCAGCCGGCCCACCCCAACACCTACCTGATGCTGCCGCTGCTGCCCGAACCGGTGGAAGAGCACAGGAACTGGAGCCCCTTCATGGACAGCCAGCTCCAGGGGGCGCGGCTGATCTTCGGCATCTGCGGCGATCACTGGTACGAGCGCATCCAGGCCCTGCCGGCCGACGACATGCTGGGCCGGGTCAAGGACCGCATCGTCCGCATCGACATGGGCTGCGAAGGCCACCGCTTCGCCCCGCCGCGCGGCTATTCGCAAGCCAGCATGCGCGGCCTGCTGCACATGAGCGACCTCGCCCCGCACAAGGGCTTCGACCTGCTGCTGAACAGCGTCGCCGGCACCGGCGCCGTGCTGCATGCCGGCAGCAGCGCGCTGCGCGCCCATCCCTACCAGCGCGTCCGCCTGAACGGGCACGAGTTCGTCTCGCTCGGCTGGGTGGACAACACCTCGGCCCAGCAGGACCGCTTCATCAAGGACAACTGCGCCTTCTACATCCACGCCAGTTCCCGCGATGCCCAGGCCACCGCCATCCTGGAGAACTGCGCCCGCGGTCTGGTGCCGATGGTCACCCCGGAAAGCGGCTTCCGCTCCCCCTACGCCATCGAGCTGACCCAGGACGCCGAGGCCAACCGCGCCATCATCGCCCGCGCCCTGGCGATGCCGCAGGAGGAGTATGAGCGGCGCAGTGCCGGCGTCGTCCGGCAGGTGCTGGACCAGCATTCCTGGGACCGCATCTTCACCGGCATCTGGGAGCGCATCCAGCAGGACATTGCCGGTCGCGCCGCGTGGGCCGGCCGCGCCGGACAGGCCGGCTGAACCGCCCGGCCCCCACCCCTGCCATGCCGATGACGAGCGCCGACGACTTCGTTTCCCAAGGGATGGAACGCTACCGCGGCGGCGACATCGCCGCAGCCGCGGCCGCCTACCGGCTTGCGCTGTGCATGGACCCAGCCAGTGCCAACGCCTTCCATCTTCTGTCGATCTGCGAAATCCAGCTCGACCGGATCGAGCCGGCGCTGTCCTGCTTCCGCCGGCTGGAGGCGATCGGCCTGCGCCACGAAGCGATAGAGTCCAACCGCCGGGTCGCGGTGCAGAAGGCGTCGGCCGTCCTGGCCAGCTTGCCGCCGGGCAAGGCTTTGGCCGAGGCCGCATCGCTGGCCGGTGCCGTTCTGGCGCTCGATCCCGGCAATCCCGTCCTGGCTTTCCTGTTCGGCGGCGACGACATCGACCGCGGCTTCGTGCCGCGCGGGCTGCATCGGATCGCGGCGGTGCCCGCCGACCAGCGCCGCCGGCCGCCCCTGCTCGACGCCTACAACCGGATCATCGTCGCGGCCTACGATCATGGCGCCGGGCTGCTGAACGGCGGGAAGCCGGTGGAGGCGCTGCTGACCTTCGCCGCCCTGGCGGTCCTGGAGCCGGGCCATGGGCAGATCGCCTCGACCCTCGCCTCCGCCATCCGCCGGACCCTGCGCGAGGCGGTCGAACGGCACCAGTCGGCCGACCTGACGGGGGCCGTCGCGTTCTACGACGCCATCCTGGCGGCCGTTCCCGGCCATCCCGAGGCCTCGCACCTGCGCCGGCTGGCCGACTGGCGGCGCGGCTCCTGGCGCCCGGCGGGCCGGACCGAGCGGCCGGCCCCGTCAACAGCCCATCCGCCGGAAACCTTCCCGCCGGTTCTGACCATCTGCATCCCCACCTACAACCGTCCCGACGAGCTGGTCTTCCAGGTCGAGAACCTGATGGCGCAGGTACTGGAGAGCGGACGGTGCGACATCCGCATCCTGGTCTCGGACAATTGCTCCGACGAGCGGGTCGAACGCTCCATCCGGATCTTCGAACGCTGGAACCGTGCCGGGGCGGTCCTGTTCGAGTACCACCGCAACGCCCGCAATCTCGGCTATGACGGGAACGTCATGGCCTGCTTCGACCGCTGCGTCTCCGGTCATATCTGGATCCTGTCCGACGACGACTATGTCCTGCCGGGAACGGTCGCCCGGCTGTGCGCGGTGATCGACGCCCACAGCCCGACCCTGATCTTCCTGAACGAGCCAAGGGAGATGGGCGGGGTGGCGGTCGACGGGACCCTGACCACCCCGGCCGGAACCATGGTCCGCCTGCCGCTGGGCCGGCCGCTGTCCCTCGACGCCGGGGACGAGCAGCTGAGGGCCGCCGTGGTGTCGCATTCCTTCTGGCTGTCGCGTTCGGTCTTCCGCAAGAGTTTCCGCGACTATGACGCGGCCGACCTGTCCGGCACCTCCGTCGCCCACATCGGTCTGGTCAACCTGTCGCTGGTCAATGACCGGCAGCCGACGCTGTACCTGACGGACCAGCCGATGGTGATGAACATGCCGCACAGCGTGTTCTCCCACAATTTCATCGAGGTCTTCGTCTCGGGCATGCACCGGCTCTACGGCTCGCCGACGATGAACTTCTCGCCCGGCGTCGTGCGGGCGGTGGCGCGCGAGAATTTCCGCTTCCTGGAGCGCTTCATCGACGGCACCCACCCGCCCCACATGACGATGCGCTACCGCCCGCGCTTCTTCCGGCTGGTGCGGAAGAAGCTGGAATATGGCGCCGGCATCGGCGAGACCCTGCGCTTTGCACGCGACCTGCTGAAATACCGGGCGTCCTTCCGTATAAGGGCCGGAACCGGTCAGCCGGCGAAATCGACCAGCATATGAGCGCCGCCCGGCCGCCGGGCGCCGCCAGTCGGGGAAGTGAAGATCCATGGCCGTTCTTGTGACCGGAGGCACCGGCTTCGTCGGCAGCCATCTTCTGAAGGGGCTGCTCGCCGACGGGCATGAGGTCGTCGCCCTGAAGAGGAGCACGTCCGACCTGACGCGCGTCCGGCCGCTGCTCGGCGACCCCGGCCTGTCCTTCGTCGACATCGACCGCGACGGCATCGCCGGCGCCTTCGCCGGGGCGCCGGTCGAGGCGGCGGTGCATGTCGCCACCTCCTACGGCCGCGGCGGCGAGACGCTGGCGAGCATCCTGGAAGCGAACCTGATCTTCCCGGTCGAACTGATCGAGCTGTGCGTCCAGCACAAGGTCCGCGCCTTCGTCAACACGGACTCCTATTTCTGCAAGGAGAAGAAGTCCTATTCGGCCCTGCCGAACTATTCCCTGTCCAAGCAGAACCTGCTGCCCTGGCTGAAGAAGTTCTCCGACCGCATCATGCTGGTCAACGCCTGCCTGGAGCATGTCTACGGCGCCCACGACAGCCCCACCAAATTCTGCGAGGACCTGATCCGCAAGGTGGCCCTGCAGCGCGTCGACTCCCATCCGCTGACCCACGGCCACCAGAAGCGCGACTTCGTGCATGTCGACGACGTGGTCCGCGCCTATGTCGCCATCGTCCGCCGGGCGGTGGAAAAGGAGAGCGGCTATGCCGATGTCAATGTCGGCACCGGGCGCAGCGTGGAGATCCGCGCCTTCGCCGAGACGGTGAAGCGGCTGTCGGGCAGCCCGACCGACCTGCGCTTCGGCGCCATCCCCTACCGCGACGACGAGATCATGAACTCGGCCGCCGACACCCGGGCGCTGTCGGCGATGGGGGTCGAGCTGGGCATCGGCATCGAGGAGGGGATCGCCGACGTCCTGTCCCGCTACGGTGTCTCCCCCGCCTGCTGACGGGGCAACTGCCGGGGCGGACCCCTCAGGGCTCCACCCCGTAGGCCCGCAGATGGTCCTCGTAGGGGATGACCCGGCGGGCGACGCGCACCTCCTGCCGCCACAGGGCGGCGGCGGCCAGCCGGGCGGCTGACGGGGACATCGGCGACTTCATGAACCACATCAGCGCGTGGTGGTAGCAGGTGAAGAAGCGCCCGCTGGCGATCAGGTCGGAGGTGATGCCGCCGCGCCGGAAGGTGACCAACGGCTCGCCGACATAGGCGACATAGGGATAGCGGCTGGCGGCGATCAGATAGATCAGACAGTCGGGGCCGGCGCCGTGCGCCTCGAAATCGGCGGCCGAACTGCCCGCCGGGCCGGGGCCGAGGTCGCTGACGATGCCGTCGCGCAGGTCGGCGGTGCGGAACAGAGCGGCGCAGGGCGACACCGGCAGGCCGCCGAAGTTCGACAGATATTCGAAGACGAAGGTGTCGGACGGGAAGGTGTCGACGAAATACTGGTGGATGACGCCGTGCGACGCCCCCGCCTCGTCCACCAGCTTCGCCGGGGTGAAAACGAAGGCGACCCGCCCCTGCAGGCGGGGCAGGGTGCGCTCCAGATAGGCCGGCTCCAGCCGGTCGTCGGAGAACAGGATCTTGGAAACGGGCGCCCGCGCCTCGGCGACGCAGCGGCGCCAGTTGTTGACGGGGCCGATGTTGGCGTCGTTGCGGAACAGGCGCAGCCGCCCGTCCTCCGTCGCCAGCCGCTGGCAGATCGCCCAGGTGCCGTCGGTGCTGGCGTTGTCCACCACCACCACCTCGATGTCGCGCACCGTCTGGGCGAGCGCCGAGCGGATCGTCTCCTCGATCTCGCGCTCCCGGTTGTAGGCCGGGATCAGGATGCTGACGAGCGGGGCGGGGCTGCTCATGACTGCGCCGCCTGACGCCGGTTGCGCTCCTGGATGTAGGCGTTGAAGTCGGCCACCGTGATCAGCGGGAAGCTGCCGATATACTGGACCGCCGCCTGTCCGATCTGCTCGACCAGGAAGGTGAAGACCGCCAGTTCGACCTGCCGGTCGATCCTGGTCAGCTCCGCCCCGCGCTTGGCGCGCAAGGTGGTGTAGATGCGGTTCAGCTGGGCGGCACGGGTCTCCGGCGACTTGCGGTAGTTGGTCACCGCGCCGTTGCCGGTCTGGATTTCCCAGTTGTGCTCGCCGTCGCGGATGGTGATGAGCGGGTCGAACAGATAGCCCAGCCGCTGGCCCGACAGGCCGAGATACCAGTGGGCGTATTCCTCCGACCCGCATTCCCAGGATTCCACCATCGGCGCCAGGAACTGGGCGGTGCGGTAGAGGCCGGTCAGGGTGTTGACGAACAGCGGCGGCGACGGCGGAAAATGCAGCGACACCGGGTTCAGGTAATAGCCGTCGATCACCGCCTCCATCCCCGGCCGCAGCGTCGTGTGGAAGGGCTGCGGGTGCGGGCGCCCGTCCATCAGGATGTGGTGGGCGTTGGAGAAGCAGGCGTTGACCTCCGGCACCCGGCGCAGCAGATCGACCTTGCGGCGCAGGTTGTCGGCATCCCAGAAATCGTCGTCGGCGGTGAAGGTGAAGAACTCGCCGGTGATGAAGCTGAAGGCGCGGCGCGCGTTGCCGTCCATCCCCAGGTTGGTCTCGTTCTTGTGGTAGCGGACGCGCGGATCGGCATAACGGGCGGCGACGAGGTCGCGCGTCTCGTCATTGTCCGAATTGTCGGTGATGATGACTTCGTAATTGCCGTAGGTCTGGGCGAAGACCGTGTCCAGCAGCTCGCGCAGCAGGTTCGGGCGGTTGCGGGTCGGGATGCAGACCGAGACCCTGTCTTTTGCACGCTGTTCCATGACGTCTTTCTCTGCCGCGTCCATCTTCGCCGCGTCTTCTCCGGGCGGCGAAGCGATATCACCCCGAAACCGGCAGGGTCAACCGGACCCCACCCGCCATTCCCGGACCTTTCTCCTCAGGCCCGCGCCCGCACCCAGGCCTGGTACAGCCCGCCGAAGATCATCGGATGCTCCGCCTCCAGCCGGTCCCAGCGGGCGAGCGAGGTCATCGCCGGATCTTCGGGAAAGCGCTTGCGGTAGAGCGCCGCCACGGCGGGATCGGCCAGCCGGAAGCCCAGGAACTCCAGGCCCAGCGTCTCGAGCGCGCCGGCCAGCCAGGGCAGCGTGACGTGCAGCTCGTGGACATGCATCAGCAGGTCGCGGCAGGCGCTGGTGCCGTAGAAGTCCGGGGAATGGACGACGGCGCGGGCCGGATGGCCGTCCGGCAGATCCTGGATGTCACGGCGGACGCGGCGGATGCCGTCCAGGGTCGGCGGGTGGCCGCGCTCGGCGATGAAGTGGCGGGCGGCCAGGATCGGCCGGCGGGCGGCGGCGCTGTAGAAGCCCACCTCCATCACGCCATGCGGGCGCATCAGCCCGCGCAGCACGCGCAGGCCCGCCACCGGATCCTCCATGTGGTGCAGCACGCCGACGCTGTGGATCACGTCGAAGCGGCGGCCCAGCGTCCCCAGTTCCAGCAGGTCGGCCTGGGCGAACTCGATGCTCTTCAGGCCCAGCCGCCGGCTCTGCCGCGTGGCGTAGGCGAGGCTGCGGCGGCTGAGGTCGACCGCCAGCACCTTGGCGTTCTTCAGGGTGGTGGCGGCCCACACCGCCTCGCGCCCGGTGCCGCAGCCGGCGACCAGAACCTCCGGCGCTTCCCAGCCCGGCGCTTCCCAATTGGGGGGCCAGGCGGGGGAGGCGGGCAGGGCGGCATGGGGGAAGAGCGCGTGCAGGAAGCGGGGCAGCGGCACCGGCTCCGGCAGCAGGCCGGTGGTCATCCAGCGCGGATAGGGGTTCTCCTCGTACTGGGCGCGCACGCCGACCGACACCGGGTGGCTGATCTGGGTCAGCGCCGGCAGCTCCGCCTGGATGGCGGCCTCGGCCAGCGGTTCGGCGACCTGCCGGTTCAGCAGCCGGGCGATCTCCTCGGGCCAGGACAGGGCCTGCAGGCCGGCCGCCCGTTCCCAGCGGTAGAGCGGACGATAGGCGCCGAGCAGCGCGACCAGCACCGCCGGCGGCTGCTCTTTGCGGTCCAGCGCCGCCTCCGCCGCGCGGAGCAGCACCGCCAGGACCTGGAACTCGCCGTCGGTCTCGGCGAAGACATACTCGTTGAGGAAGCACTGTTCGGCGATGGCGGCGCACAGGGCGCGCCAGGACGGCCGGTCGGGCAGGCCGGGGCCGGTCAGCGCCAGCAGCAGCACCCGTCGCAGCCGTGTCAGCGCCCGCTCCAGCGCGGGGTCGCAGACCGGCGCGGCGCGCAGATGGGCCAGCAGCAGCGCATCCTCCGCCAGCCCGGCGAGCGAACCGTCGGCCAGCAGGGTCCGGCTGGCGTCGTCCAGGGCGGGGCCGTCATTCTCCGGCAGGGCGGCGAGGGTCCTGATGACGGGCGCGGCCATCAGCACGCCGGCGATGGCGCGCGCCAGCCCGGCGCCCTCCACCTCCGGCCGGCCGAGCGCGGCCAGCAGGTCGGCGCGCAGCCCCTCGTCAACGCCATTGGCGGGTTCCGGCAGGGCGGCGTCGCGCAACGCCTCGGCGAAGGCGATCCAGTTGCGCGGCACGTCGGGGGCGAGGCGGATCGCCTTGCGCACATAGGGCAGGGCCTGGTCGCGCCAGCCGCCTTGCAGGAACAATGCTGCGATGCCGAAGCACAGCTCCGCGTCCTCCGGTGCGGTGCGGGCGATGCCGAAGGCTTCCGCCTCCGCCTCGGCGGTGCGGCCGGCGGCGACCAGCAGCGACAGCAGGGCGCGGCGCAGCGGCAGGGGAAGCGGCTGGTTGGCCGGCCGGCCGGCGGTGGCGCGGCGCAGCTCCTCGATGGCGGCGTCCGGATTGCCGGTTTCCTGGTGCAGGCGGGCGAGGTTGTTGTGGACCTCCGGCAGGTCGGGGGACAGGCGCAGCGCCTCGCGGTAGGCGTCCAGCGCCCCGGCGGTGTCGCCGCTGCTCTGCAGGGCGGCGCCCAGATTGGCCAGCAGCGGCGTCCGGTTGGGGTCATCCGGGTTGGCGATGCGGGCCAGCCCGTCGCGGCAGACGGTGGCCGCCTCCTCCCAATGGCCGGCGACGCGCAGGCTGTCGGCCAGCCGCAGCCGGGCGTCGAGATGGCCCGGATCGACCGCCAGCACCCGGTGGAAGACGGCGATCGCCGATTCCTGTTGGCCGGCGCGGTGGTGCAGGGTGCCGATCAGGTGCAGGGTTCCCGCCAGACGCGGACGCAGCGCCACCGCCTGCTCGGCCTGCTCCAGCGCTTCCTCGTCGCGGCCCAGCCGGGCCAGCAGCGAGGCATGGTTGCCCAGGATTTCCGGCAGGACCGGGCGGTGGGACAGCGCCCGGCGGTACAGCGCCTCCGCCTCCTCGGCCCGTCCCTCCAGCATGCGGACCAGCGCCAGGGTGCCCAGCGTCTCGGCCTGTGCATGACGCAGCGATTGTGCCGGCTGCGCGGCGCCGTCGGCAAGGCGCAGGGCCGCGTCGCAGGCCGCCGCCGCCTCGGCCAGCTGACCCAGCCGCAGGCGGGCGAGCGCCTGCGCGCGGTGGGCCTGGATGGCTGCCGCCCCGCTCTCCGTCCGCCGCAGCGCTTCGGCCGCCGCCGCATAGCCGTCGTCGGTGCGGCCGGCGGCGATGAATGCCAGGGCCAGAACGCTCCAGCCCTCCGCCCGCTCCGGCTGCGACCGGACCGCCGCTTCCGCCCAGGCGACGGCGTCGGCCGGCCGGCCCAGGATGCGGGCGGCCTCGGCCAGCGACAGCAGCCCGGCGGCATCCCGCGGCGGGTTGCCGCACAGGTCGCGGTAGGGACCCTCCGCCTCCTCCGGCCGGCCGGCCCGACACAGCTCCAGGACCTGACGTTCCAGGGCCTGCTGCTCCGGGGTGCTCTGGCCGGGCGGAAGGCCGGTGGTCCCGGTGGCGGTGTCGGTGGTCATGGAGCGGAACCCTTGGGTTGGAGGGGGAGGAGGGCTGCCGGACCTCAATAGGCCTGGTAGGACTTTTCCTCGACCAGCTCGGAGCCGAGCATCTGGTTCAGGTCGCGCTTCAGCGCCGCGCGGCGGTCGTTGGTGTGATAGACCTGCCGGGCCAGCTCGACGAAGCGCGGGCCGAAATCCTTCGCGCGCTCGCAGTCGCGGATTTCGTCCTCGACCTCCCACAGGGTGGTGTTGACCGCGCGCAGATCGTCGATCAGCGCCGCCACCTCCGGCCGCGCGGTGTCGGCCTGCGCCGCCACGGCGACCAGCGCCTCGCGCTCGCGCCGGACGTTGGCCAGCTTGTCGGCGTCGGCGATGCGCTCGGCCTTGATGTCGAGGATGGTGATCTTGTCCAGCAGTTCGCCCCAGGAAACGGGCGCCAGGATCGGCATGTCGGAAGGTCCTGTTCGGGTGTGGTTGACGTGTGTGGCTCGCTCGCGGAGCGCGTGCTCCATCCGGTCCATGGCGCCGTCCCAGGAGCCGGGTCGGTCCTGCCGGAACAGCCGCATGGTCGGATACCAGGGGCTGTCGTCGCGGTCGAGCATCCAGCGCCAGTCGGGGGCGAAGGGAACCAGCACCCAGACCGGGACGCCGAGGGCACCGGCGAGATGGGCGACGGAGGTGTCGACGCAGACGACGAGGTCGAGGCCGGCCATGATGGCGGCGGTGTCGGCGAAGTCCTTGATGTCGGGCGACAGGTTCAGCAGGGGGAAGCCGCCGGGCGGATTGGCCGCCTGCCCCTCGGTCGGCCCCTTCTGGATGGAGACGAGGCTGACGCCCGGGATGGCGGCCAGACGCGCGAAGGGGGCCAGCCCGATGGAGCGGTTGCGGTCGTTGCCGTGGGTCGGCGATCCGGCCCAGACGATGCCGACCTTCAGGCCGCCCCCGTCCTTTGCCAGCCCCTTCAGCCGCTCGCCCCAGCGGGCCGTCAGATCGGGCTCCGCCGACAGGTAGGGGACGCGGTGCGGGATGGTGTCCATCTGGGTCCCGAACACCTCGCCCAGGCTCAGCATCGGCAGATGCAGGTCGAAGGCGTCGGTGGGAAGCTGGCCGCTGACGAAGCGTTCCACGCCCGGCAGCCCGGCCATCACCCGCTGCAGCGGGGCTGGCAGGCCCAGGAGCACCCGGCCGCCGCGCGCCGCCACCAGGGGGACGTAGCGGCAGAACTGCAGGGCATCGCCCAGCCCCTGTTCGCCATGCAGCAGGATGCGGCGGCCCTCCAGCGGCTCGCCGTTCCAGCGCGGCTTGGGCATGGCGGCGTGGGTGGGGGCGTCCTTGCAGCGCAGCCGCCACTCATACTCGCGCCAGCCCTCTTCGAAGCGGCCGGCGACGAGCAGGGCCATGCCGAGGTTGCGGCGGGCGTCCGGGCCGGCCGGGTCGATCGTCACGGCGCGGCGGAAGCCGGTGACCGCCTCGTCCACCCGGTTCTGGTTCAGCCGGGCGTTGCCATGGTTGGCATAGCCGCCGGCGAAGCCCGGATCGACGGCGGCCGCACGGGCATGGGCGCGCGCCGCCTCCTCCAGACGCCCCTGCTCCTGCAGGGCAAGGCCGAGGCTGGTGTGGCCGGCGGCGAAATACGGATCCAGCGCCACGGCGTGGCGGTGACAAGCCATCGCCTCGTCCGCCCGGCCCAGCCCGCGGAGCGCGATGCCCATGTTGTTGCAGGCGGCGGCATGGGCAGGGTCGATGGCCAGTCCGCGGCGATAAGCCGCGACGGCATCGTCCAGCGCATCGCGTTCCTGCAGGACGTTGGCCAATCCGTTGTGGCCTTCCGTCGCCATCGGGTCGACGCGGATCGCGCGGCGATAGGCCCGTTCAGCCTCGGCGGAGCGGCCCTGTCCGCGGTACAGCGCGCCCAGGCTCTCATAGGCGGCGGTCAGGCCCGGCCGCAGGGCGAGGGCGCTGCGGTAGGCCGCCGCCGCTCCCTGCCCGGACCCGAAGTCGCGCAGCATGTTGCCGAGATTGAGGCGCGGCTCCGCCATGGCGGGATCGAGGCGCAGCGCGCGGGCCAGCAGGCGCAGCGCGGCACCGCCCTGGCCGGCGCGCCGGACGGCCAGCCCCATCAGATGCAGGGCGTCGGTCTGGTCGGGTGCGATCTCGATGATGCGGCGGTAGATGCGGGCCGCAACGGCGATCTGGCCGCTTTGGTGGTGCCGCACCGCCGCGGCGAGAGCCTCCTGAATGGTCGCCATGCTTGATCGATCGTCCCTGTCGGTCCTGCGGCATCGGTTCTGCAGACTGCCGATCCGGCCGCCGGAACGGAATAGCGGGTGTTCCCGAATTCTCCAAGCGTGATCCTGGTCGCACAGGCATCCACGCTAGGCATCCACGCCGGGGCGGCGTCGGCAATACTGTGCATATTATGAAATTGTAACGATGATGACTGCAAAGGCTTAAGCCAGGCCGTGGCGGGTGAAGTGACGGTGAGCGGGAAAGCTGTGTAATTGCTCGCCGTCGGAGACGCGAGTCGAGTGGGAATGAGCCCTGCACCGCGGCGGCGGCGGCGGCGAACTGCTGGACTGTGGGTACCCCCAACTTCAAACAGGCCTGTTGCGAATTGGCCATACCGGGTATTTCGACAGATTTTCCAGGCACTTGTCGGAGGGGGCGTAGGAGTGGGATATGGCCCTTATGGGACTGCCCGTCCGGTCAGGCGTTTCGCCCTACCCACTTCGGTAGAAACGCGTTGCTTTGGGTCCATTCCTTCGGATAACAAGGGCACGGTGTGTTAGCTCGCGCTAGGACTGACTCTGCCTGCCATCAGCCGAGCGTGACGCGCGCCTTAAAGATGGTTCATCCGCCGGCGAACCAAACCTGAAGGGGATTAGTATGGCTGGAACCTTTAACGTAACGACGGGTTCAACCCTAACACTAGGACAGTTCTCTACAATCATCGGCAGCTCCAGTACTGACGTCATCACGCTCGGGACCTCCGGTAACACGGTGTCGATCTCGGCGCTGGAAACTCTGATTGGTACTGCGGGCACCGAACTCATCACGCTGACGGCCGGTTCCACCCTGCAGGTTTCGCTGCTGGAAACCCTGGTGGGCAGCAGCTCGACGGATGTGATCTCGGTCGGCACGTCCGGCTCCACGATGCTGGTGTCTTTGCTTGAGACGATCACCGGCGGCGCGGGCACGGATGTCGTCACGCTGGGCACTGCCGGCAACACGCTGCTGATCTCGACCATCGAGACGCTGACCGGCGACGCGGGCACCGACGTCGTCACGCTGGGCACCGCGGGCAACACCCTGCTGGTTTCGGCGGTCGAGACGCTGACCGGCGCCGCGGGCACCGACATCGTCACGCTGGGCACTGCCGGCAACACCCTGCTGGTCTCGGCCATCGAGACGCTGACCGGCGATGCGGGCACCGACATCGTCACGCTGGCCTCCGGCGGCAACACCATCCTGGTGTCGGCCCTCGAGACGCTGACCGGCGCCGCGGGCACCGACATCGTCACGCTGGGCACCGCGGGCAACACCCTGCAGGTCGTCGCGTTCGAGACGATCACCGGTCAGAACGGCACCGACGTCGTCTATCTCGGCACGTCCGGCAACACCGTCCTCGTCTCCGGGCTGGAGTCGCTGGCTGGCGGCGCCGGCAGCGACATCGTCACGCTGGGCACCGCCGGCAACACCATGCTGGTTGCGGCGCTTGAGACGATCACGGGCCAGGGCGGCACCGACGTCATCACGATCGCCGGTGTCGGCGCCACCATGCTGGTCACGGCGCTCGAGACGCTGACCGGCAGCAATAACACCGACGTCATCACGCTGGCCACCACGGGCGCCACCCTGCAGGTCTCGCTGATCGAGACGCTGACTGGCAGCACGCTGTCCGACGTGGTTTCGTTCGGCACGACCGGCACCACCCTGCTGATCACCGCGGTCGAGACGCTGACCGGCGGCGCCGGCACCGACGTCCTCACCATCGGCTCGGCCGGCAACACCGTCCTGGTGGCCGGGATCGAGACGCTGACCGCCGGCGCCGGCACCGACATCGTCACCATCGGCACCACCGGCAGCACCCTGCTGGTCAACGCCGTCGAGACGCTGACGGGCCAGGGCGGCACCGACGTCATCACGCTGGGCTCCAGCGGCAACACCGTCACCGCCTCGCTGCTCGAGGCGATCACCGGCGGCACCGCTTCCGACCTGGTGTTCCTCGGCACGGCCGGCAACACGACCACCGTTTCGGCGATCGAGACCCTGGTCGGCGGCGATGGCACCGACGTCGTCACCATCGGCACCACCGGCAGCACCATCCTGGTTCGCGCGGTCGAGACGATCACCGGCCAGGGCGGTACCGACGTCATCACGCTGGGCAACACCGTCAACACGCTGACCGTCGGCGGCATCGAGACGCTGACCGGCGGCACCGCCAGCGACGTCGTCACCATCGCCACCACCGGCAGCACCCTGCTGGTTTCGGCGGTCGAGACGCTGACGGGCCAGGGCGGCACCGACGTCATCACGCTGGCCTCCGGCGGCAACACCGTCACGGCCTCGCTGCTCGAGACGCTGACCGGCGCTGCCGGTTCGGATCTGGTGTTCCTCGGCACGGCCGGCAACACGACCACCGTTTCGTTGGTCGAGACGCTGATCGGCGGCGCCGGCACCGACGTCGTCACGCTGGGCACCGTCGGCGCCACCATGCTGGTTCGCGCGGTCGAGACGATCACGGGCCAGGGCGGCACCGACGTCATCACGCTGGGCGACACCACCAACACGCTGACCGTCGGCGGCATCGAGACGCTGACCGGCGGCACCGCCAGCGACGTCGTCACCATCGCCACCACCGGCAGCACCCTGCTGGTCTCGGCGGTCGAGACGCTGACGGGTCAGGGCGGCACCGACGTCATCACGCTGGCCGCTGCCGGCGCGACGATCCTCGCCAGCGCGGTCGAGACCATCACCGGCGCCGCTGGCTCCGAACTGGTGTACCTCGGCACGGCCGGCAACACGCTGACCGTTTCGGCCATCGACGTCCTGATCGGCGGCACCGGCACCGACGTCGTCACGCTGGGCACCGTCGGCAACACGGTCCTGCTGCGTGGCCTGGAGACCCTGACGGGCGCTGCCGGCACCGATGCCATCACGCTGGGCGACACCGGCAACACCCTGCTGGTCTCGGCTCTCGAGACGCTGACCGGCGGCGCCGCCACCGACGTCGTCACCATCGGCACTTCGGGCAACACCCTGCTGGTTTCGGGTCTTGAGACCCTGACGGGCCAGGGCGGCACCGACGTCGTCACGCTGGGTTCGGCCGGCAACACCCTGGTTGCCACCGCCCTCGAGACGATCGCCGGCGGCGCCGGCACCGATGTCGTCAACATCGGCACCTCGGGCAACACCCTGTTCGTCTCGGCTCTCGAGACGCTGACCGGCAGCGGTGCCGGCACCGACGTCGTCACGCTGGGTTCGGCTGGCAACACCCTGCTCGCCAACCTGCTCGAGACGATCGCCGGCGGCACGGGTTCCGATCTGGTCTTCCTCGGCACGGCCGGCAGCACGGCTCTGGTGTCGGGTCTGGAGTTCGTGATCGGCGGCACGGGCACCGACATCGTCACGCTGGGCACGGCGGGCAACACCGTCACCGTGCGCGGCCTGGAGACGCTGACGGGCCAGGGCGGCACCGACGTCGTCACCATCGGCGACACCGGCACCACCATGCAGGTCGCCGCCCTTGAGACCCTGATCGGCGGCGCTGCCACCGACGTGATCACTCTGGGCACCTCGGGCAACACCCTGCTGGTTTCGGGTCTTGAGACCCTGACGGGCCAGGGCGGCACCGACGTCGTCACCATCGGCTCGGCCGGCACGACCCTGCTCGCCAATGCTCTGGAGACGATCACCGGCGGCACGGGCTCCGAACTGGTGTTCCTCGGCACGGCCGGTTCGACGGTCGCGGTGTCGGGCATCGACATCCTGATCGGCGGCACGGGCACCGACGTCGTCACCTTCGGCACGGCCGGCAACACGCTGCTGCTCCGCGGCATCGAGACGCTGATCGGCGCCACCGGCACCGACGTTCTGACGCTGGGCGACACGGGCAACACCGCGTCGGTCTCGCTGTTCGAGACGGTCATCGGCGGCACGGGCACCGACGTCATCGCGCTGGGCGCTTCCGGCAACACGATGTTCGTTTCGGCGGTCGAGACGCTGACCGGCGGCGCCGGCAATGACGTCGTCACCATCGGCTCGGTCCTCGGCAACACCATCCTGGTGACCGGTCTCGAGACGCTGACCGGTCAGGTCGGCACCGACGTCGTCTCCCTGGGCACGGTCGGCAACACCATCCTGGTGTCGCTGCTCGAAACCCTGACGGGCGGCACGGGCACCGACGTCGTCACCCTGGGCTCGGTCGGCGGCACGCTGCTGGCTTCGGGTCTGGAGACGCTGACGGGCGGCACGGGTTCGGACCTGGTCTTCCTGGGTTCGGCCGGCAACACCCTGCTGGCTTCCGCTCTTGAGTTCCTGATCGGCGGTGCTGGCACCGATGCGATCACGCTGGGCACGGCGGGCAACACCGTCACCGTGCGCGGCCTCGAGACGCTGACCGGCCAGGGCGGCACCGACGTCGTCACCATCGGCGACACCGGCACCACCATGCTGGCTTCGGGCCTCGAGACCCTGATCGGCGGCGCTGCCACCGACGCGATCTCGCTGGGCACCGTCGGCAACACCCTGCTGGTCTCGGCTCTGGAGACCCTGACGGGCCAGGGCGGCACCGACGTCGTCACCATCGGTTCGGCCGGCGGCACGCTGCTGGTTTCGGGTCTGGAGACGCTGACGGGCGGCACGGGCTCCGAACTGGTGTTCCTCGGCACGGCCGGCAACACGCTCTCGGTGTCGGGCATCGACATCCTGATCGGCGGCACGGGCACCGACGTCGTCACCTTCGGTTCGGCCGGCAACACGCTGCTGCTCCGCGGCATCGAGACGCTGATCGGCCAGGGCGGCACCGACGTCCTGACGCTGGGCGACACGGGCAACACCGCGTCGGTTTCGCTGTTCGAGACGGTCATCGGCGGCGCTGCCACCGACGTCATCACGATCGGCACCGCCGGCGGCACCCTGTTCGTCTCGGCTCTGGAAACCCTGTCTGGCCAGGGCGGCACCGACGTCATCACGCTGGGCTCGGCGGGTAACACCCTGCGCGTCGCGGCTCTCGAGACGGTCACCGGCGGCGCTGCCACCGACGTCGTCACGCTGGGCACGACCGGCGCCACCATGCTGGTCTCGGCTCTCGAGACGGTCACCGGCGGCACGGGCACCGACGTCATCACGCTGGGCACGGCGGGCAGCACGCTCACCGCTTCGGCGCTGGAGACGATCGCCGGCGGCACGGGCACCGATTGGGTCCTCCTCGGCGCGGCCGGCAACACCCTGCTGGTCTCGGGTCTGGAACTGCTGGTCGGCGGTGCGGGCACCGAAGTCGTCACGCTGGGCACGACGGGCAACACCATCCTCGTCCGCGGCATCGAGACGCTGACGGGCCAGGGCGGCACCGACGTCGTCACCATCGGCGACACCGGCACCACGATGCTGGCTTCGGGTCTGGAGACGCTGACGGGCGGTGCGGGCACCGACGCCATCACTCTGGGCACTGCCGGCAACACCCTGCTGGTCTCGGCTCTGGAGACGATCACCGGCCAGGGCGGCACGGACGTCATCACCATCGGCACG
>NZ_VTTK01000056.1:0-33163 GCF_008365135.1 Azospirillum sp. Sh1
AACTCCTCCCCTGGGAATGGAAGGCAATCCGCGAGCAGACGAAAGCTGCCTGACCGCGGCACTCAGCGGATGCTTACCTTGATGTACCAGGTGGGCCTTTTGCTCGCGGTGTCGGACGTGTGAAGGCTGGCGCACCGGAACCGGTCGAGGATGCCCGCGTCGATGATGGCAGCGATGAGGAGTAGCCGAGGTTAGGAAATATCCCCGGTTCCCGCGTCCCCAGCGGGGATCAGAGTTGCCGGGGATTGCCTAAGCCATTGATTTAGCTCAAATAAACCAGTGATTGCCTGATCCCTGTCCCCGCTTTTCGTCCCGACGTAACCTGTTGTTTTACCGAGGAAATTTGTCCCCGGGGATCGCTATCTTTAGATAGATGAAGGCAACGGGGATGCCTTCATCTAAAGCTCCGGAACGCCCACTTGGGGCAGGTTCGTTCCGAAAAGTGGCCGAGGGAGTACCGTATATTTGGAAATCCTGATCATTCGCTGATGCCGCAGGGACGGGTCTATGCCGCCGACGTCACTGTCGCCGTAAACAGCTCGTTCCGGTCTTCGTCGGTGGCGGCTGGCGGCATCAGCGCATCCTGGAACAGGCGGCGCTTTCGGGCGAGCAGGGCATTAAGATTGCGGTCGAAAGCCGAGCAGCCCTCGCCCAACACCGCCATCGGGATATGCACGAACACCGGCTTGGTCTGGCCAATCCGCAGGGCCCGGCCGGTGCACTGATCCTCCACGGCCGGGTTCCACCACCGTGAAAGGTGGATGACGTGGTTGGCACGGGTCAGCGTCAAACCGACGCCACCGGCCCGGGGCGATAGGATCATCGCGTCGAACCCATCGGCGCCGGCTTGGAAGCGGTCGACCCGCGCTTGTCTTGCGGCACCGGCGACCTGGCCGCTGATGATCATCGGAGGAGCCGCCAGCCGGTAGCGGCGCTGGAGGATGCCTGACATTCGTGCTTGCATCGCCAGATCGTCGAGGAAGATCAGGACGCGCTCGCCTTTCCGGGCGATGTCGTCAAGGGCGGTGAAGGTGGCCGCCAACCTTGCCGATGCCGCGATGAAGGCATCGTCGCCGCTGATGCTGTCGGGATCGGGATGGAGTGAAATGGCGCGCAGGCGTTGCAGAGCTCCCAGCATGGCGCCGGCCTTCTCGGCCGACCGGGCTTCGGCGATCACAGATTCATATGCGTTGCGCTGCACCGGCGGCATCGGCGTTTCATGGACGATTTCCTGCGGAAGCGGCAGGTCGGGCAGACGATCCTGTTTCAGCCGCCGCAGCAGAAGCGGCGCCCGTCCGCCATGCCAAGTGTCGAGCGAGGATTTCAGGCGCTTCAGGCGTTCCGGGTCGGGAGACCGCTCATAGTCGGCGCTGAAGCCTTTCAACTCGCCAAGTACGGCAGGATGCACGGCATCGGTGATGCACCACAGGTCGGACAGGCGATTTTCGACCGGTGTGCCGGTCATGGCAACTCGGAAATCGGCGTTCATCGCCTTGGCGGCATCGGTCAGGCGTACGCCCGGCGTCTTGATCTTCTGTGCCTCGTCGAACAGCATGGCCGCGAAGCGCACCTTGCCGAAATCGCGATCATAGTCACGCAGGGTCTCATAGGTGGTCAGCACCCAGTCGGCGGTCTGCAACGCGCCGACATTGAGCGCCGGGCGCTCGTCCTCCGTCCGGCACTTCAGCGCGGCCAGCCCCCGTCCGAAGGCCTCCGTACAGTTGCCGAGACCGGGGGCGGAGAGATGGCGGTCAGCCTCCGCCCGCCAGTTCTGCAGGAGGCCGGTGGGTGCGACGACGGCGACCGGCGCACGCGGGATGGCACCCTCGGCCATGCCGGTGCGGAGCCAGGCAAGAAAGGCCAGCCCCTGCAAAGTCTTGCCCAACCCCATGTCATCGGCCAGCAGAACGCCCGGCCGACCCATGGTCCAGGCTTGCTGCAGCCAGGACAGCCCTTCTGTCTGATGGGGCTTCAGTGGCGTCGCCAGCGCTGGCGGCAACGGCCTGGACGGGGCGGGGCGGGGGGAGAACTGCCCTTCGACCTCCACCACTTCCTCGTTCGGGCGGATCAGCAGCGCCTCCGGCCCGCTTTCCCCGTCGGGCTTGGGCGGAGCTTTGGTTGAGGCGTCCTTGGGCAGGCGGCTGGTGGCCAGATCGTTCAGCGCTGCGAGCGTGTCGGTGGTGGCGGGGATGGCGACATCCTGACCGTCCACCGGCACCGAAACGCTAGGCAGGCCGGCGCCGATGGCATTCTCCACCTGCTCGCGCAACGCCTCGGCTTCCTCCGCGGTCAAGGGGACCGTACGGTCGCCGACCATCAAACCAGAGGGGGAGTCCTCAGGGCCGTGCCCGTCCTTTCGGTCAGCGCCCCGTCCGCCGCCAGGCGCACCGCCATCTCCGAACCAGTCGGTACGGGACAGCGGCACCCATGGGACGACCCGTGGCCGCCATAGCCCGAGCCCGACCACCCGGTCGGCATAGTCCGCCGTCTCGCGGAAGACGGTCTCCAATACAGTGTCGTCGATGTCGGGGCCAAGCGCTTCGCGCAGGAAGGCGCGGGGGGCCGCGAACAGCGCCCGCTTGGTCGCCGGCGGGGCCGACTGCACCCGCCGCACCTCATCCAGGGCACGGCGCAGCACCGGCGTCGTCACCGCGTACCAGTTGCTGCCCAGGGCGTAGACCGGCCGGGCAGTGGTGAAGCGGTTGAACTGGTCCTCGCCGAAGCCGCGTTGCCGGTCCTCGGTCAGCAGCGGCTGGTCCGGGGCGTCGCCGGTCCGGTGGAGGATGGGCACCAGCCGGAGGCTGTCGGCTTCACCCTTGAGGTCCAGCGAAAAGGAATCGGCAACGGCGATGGTCATCGCGCCGATCATTCCGCCTGCCTCGGCCATGCCATCGTCGACCGCGGCCGGCAGGACCTCGCGCAGGGCCGCCACCGCTGCGAAGCGGGCGCCCTGGTCGTCGGCCGGAGACTGGTTCACACGGTCGGCGGCCTCCGCAATCTGGTACAGCGCATCGGGCAGCCGGCCCCACTCCCCGCCGATCCGCAGGAAGGCCCCAATCCGCTTCGCCCCGACCACGGGCTGGCCGGTCAGGCGGCGCCATTCCAACTCCACCGCGTAGGACGGGCTGGTGATCACACCGCGCGTCCGCAGATGCGCGACCACCGGGGCGGGGACGGGAAGGCCGAGCAGGCCGGCTTCCCGGTTCGACAAGCCGGCGACCGCCCGATGCTCCACCAGCAGCAGGTCGCCCTCGGCTATGGCGACCTCGGCGGCGATCAGCCGTTGCGCCAGATCGACGCCGGGCAGCAAGGCATCGGGTACCCCGACCGCCCACCGGTCGACGGCCAACGCACCGTTCGCACCGGTCACCCGGATTTCAAGGCCCGTCGGTTGAGGCTCTGCTGAAAAACGAAACGTCATTTCGGCATCCAGTCGCGATGGGTCAGATGGATTCTCGCCCGGTCGGCCAGCATCCGCGCGACGCTGCCCTGCCAGCGGCTGCTCTCGGAGCCGGCATGTCTCAGGCCGTCATTGTGGCTTTTGCCATCCGGCTTGACGCTACCCTTCGAGCCGTATTGCGGGTTGGGTGGAAAGGGAAGGCATTCTGCATCCAGCTCTGACCGCCTATAGTCACGCTGAAGCAATTTGGGTGCTGTTTTCCAACTCAGCGGCCAAGCGCGAAGTTTTCCGTTATGGCTCCATTCACAAAAGAGAGTATCGCGCACTTGGAGCAGGAGTACCGACTGGTCTCCGCTGCCCTTCAGGCGGGCGAAGCCACCATTCAGATCACGGACTGACTTTGCAGACGTGTGGACGGCGGCACCCAGCGCCAGCCACGCATCGTCGATACCGCCGGCTTCCAGGCAAGCGGACCAGAATGCTTCCCGGTATCGCCACTGCTTGTCGTAGGCGTATTCGCCAATGACCTCGAAGAAAGCATTCAGCGAAGCTCTCGCCAACCACTGCCGCATAACGGCAACCACGGTGTCGCCGGCCTTGGCCCAGCGTTCCGGATGCAGGCGCGGGTCGCGCAAGTGGGTCAGCAGGAAGGACTGGACCGCGGCGCGGACCGCTTCGTCCGGCAGCCGCCGGCCGTCGATCCAGGGTGCCAACAGGCTGCGTGCCAGTTGCCCATAGGCCTCCGGCTCGGAAAAGCGCAGCTGTCCGTCGGGGGCGAGGAATTCCGTCAGGCGCGCCATGGCGGCCGGGCCGGCGGTACCGGCGAGGCAGTCCGGGGCCAGTTGCAGCACCTCATGCTGGACCGCACGCATATAGCCGGAGACAGCGCGCAACGGGTCGTCCAGGCAGGCACGGGCCAGCAGCGCCGGAACCGGGTCGGTGCCTTGCAGGATCTGCAGGGCCAGCGTCTTTGGCCCCTTGCTCGCGTCGAACAGATGGCACCAGCTGTCGGCAAGGCGCCATGGCTGAAGGCGCGCATCGGCGTTGCCGGTGATCAGCCGGCGGATGGCGCGCCCGGCCTCTGCCATCCGTGGACCATCGGGGGCGAAACCCTTCAGCCAGCCTTCGATCAGGGTTCGGCGTACCCCGGCCCGGCGCTCGGCAAGGCGTAGAACAGCCTCCAGCAGACCGTCCAGCGCCGCAAGCGGCGCTTTGTCCGCCCACATCAGCCAGGGCGCATCACGCAGGTCGCGCGGCGCGGCGCCTTCCCAGCGCTGCGGGCTGCGAGCCGCCTGCTGCAAACGGCGGCGTACCGCCTCCAGCACATCGCCGGCCGGCAAGGCCGGTGCGGCGTCGCCAGCCGCCAGCGCCACCAGCGCCTGCGCGCTTCCCGGCATTTCCGGCAGCTTCACGCTTCGGCCCAGCAACTGCACCGTGGCGCGCAACGTTTCGAGCGCCTGACGGGTGTGGTTCATGGCGTGGTCCCCGGCGCTGTTCCCAGCAGGCCGCGGATGCGGTCGCGCAGCCGCTGCAATTCTTCCGAGGTGCGGGCGGACAGCACGAAGCGAAGATCAATGCGCCGGTTGCGCCGGTAATCCTCTTCGGTCGCCGCCTGGGCTTCGGGCAGCGGCCGGCGTTCACCGTATCCGGACACGCCCAGCAGCGGAAGACCGTCGATGTTGTGCAGCCCTTCCAGAACCGGCTGGGTCTGGCGCAAGGTCTGGAACACCGCCAAGGCGCGGTCGGTCGACAGGCGGTCGTTGCGTGCCTGCGACTCCGACCGCGGCAGATTGCGGTAGGGCTGCCGGTCGGTGTGCCCTTCCACCAGCATGGTCTCCAGGATCGGCATGCTGTCCGCCGGGCAGCCGTCGGTCTGCCCGCCCACGGCGTAGCAGGGCAACAGCCCGGAGAGCACGTTCGCCAGGGTGACGATGGTCTGCTGTGCTTCCGCCCGGTAGTCGGCCCGGCCTGTTTCGAACAGCAGGTCGCCCGACAGCCGCAGGATGCCGGAACTCGGGTCGAGCGACACGCGAACCCCCTTGTCCTGCAGGGATTGTTCCAACGAGAGAAGCAGGCGGTTGCGCAGGTTCTGGCGGTTCTCCAGATCGCGTTCGAGTTGGGCCACCGCCTCGGTCAGCAATTGCCGAAGTTCTTCGTTCTGCGCCCGCTGGCGGGCTGCTTCCGCCGATTGGCGCTGTGCTTCCGCCTGGGCCTGCCTTGCGCGTTCGGCCTGTTGCTGTGCCTCGGTCTCCGCCAGTTCGGCGCGGCGCAGCGCCTCCTCATAGCGGGCGCGCTCGACCATCTGCTCCTCCTCCGCGTCGCGGAAGTTGAGCGCGAAGACGGTCAGCATCAGCAGGAAGACGAATAGCACGCCGACCATCAGGTCGCTGATCGAGGCGAAATAGCCTTCGCCGCCTTCTTCCTCGGCTCCGGTCGATGCCGCCATGTCCTATCCCCTCAGCGCCGCCCGACCGGCGCGAAATCTTCAAGCGTGGCTTCCAGATTCTTGACCAGGCTGCCGAGTTGGGTGGCCGCTTTCGCCAGATTCTGATCGGTCTGGCCGACGAACTTGCCGATCTGCTCGGTGAAGCCCTTGAGGCCGGTCTGGAGGGCGGACAGGGTGTTCGACAGCTCCCGGTCCACCCCTTCGAAGCGCTGTGCGGCGCCGTTCAGGCTGACGGTCAGGTTCTTGGCGGCGTCGAGCACTCCGTCGAAGCGGGTGGTGGTGCCGGATACCTGTTCGATTGCCCGGCTGACGTCCAGCGACGCCCGGGCCAGCGGTTCCATCGCCGCGCGGGCGCTCTGGCCGGCGGCGGTCATGCTGTCGGCGGCCTTGGCCAGCGGCTCCACTGCCTTCGCGGCGGCGCGCTCGAACTCGGTGCTGCGGGTGGCCAGCGTGGTGGCGGCCTGCCCAAGCGCGGCGATCTGACCGGCCAGCCCGCCGGCCCGTTCGCCGACCAGCCCACCGGCGTCGCGCAGGGACCCGCCTGCCGCCTCGCCGCCCTTGCGGATGGCGTCGGACGCCTCGGTGCCGGCCCGGCCCAGCCGGTCGGCTGCACCGTTCAGCGCCATCGCAACACCGCCTCCGGCCTCGCCCAAGGCGGTGCGCAGGGTGGCGGCGCTGGCGGTCCCGCTCTCCCGCAGGGCATCGCCGGCCTGCCCGAGCGCCGTCCGCAGATCGGCCATCATCGCCTGCAACTCGGTTCGCATGCCCTCGGTGGCGTCGGCGATGCGGTTGACCGCCTGCTCCGCCCCCTGGCCGAGTGCACTGCCGCCTTCCGAGGCCGCTCGTTCGAGACCGGCGGACATCCGCTCCACCGAGCGCTCCAGCCCGGCGGTGGTTTCCGCAACGCGGGCAGCCAACTGGCTGAAGGCCTCGGTTCCGGCATTGCGGCTGCTTTCGGCCAGCGCCCGCAGTTCCGCGACCATCGCCTCGACCGAAGAGGACAGGCGGGCGCCGCTCTCCTCCGCCTGACGTCCCATGGTGGTTTCCATGGCGGATGCTGCTTGGGCCAAAGTGGTGGCGACGCCGCGCGCGGCCTCCTCGAAGCCGGCGGCGGCGGCCTCGATCCGGGAAGCCATCTGCTGTCCGGCCTCGGCACCGGCGGTGCGGCTCTGTTCCGCCACGGCGCGCAGGGTCTCGGTCAGGCCGCCCATCTGGTCGGTGATGCGGGACAAGGCTGCTTCGGCCCCTTCGCCCATGCGGGCGGCCATGCTGTCGGCCGACTGCGCCATCTTTACCGCAGCGTCGCCCAGCCCCTGCTGCAACCCTTCCAACCGCGCGCCCAAGCCGGACAAGGTGTCCGCGACCTCGTGCATGCGGTCGCCCGTTCCTCCCTGGAGCTTTTCCAGGAAGGCATCGAGCATCGAGCGCATGGCGTCCTCGTTGCGCGAGGCCATGCCGTCGGCCAGCCGGCCCATCGCGTCGGCCAGCGGCCCGATATGCTCGCCCAGCCGCGTGTCGAAGGCGCGGTCCATGGCGCTGCCGAGCGACACCGCCAGATCGTTGGTAAAGCTCTCGAAATAGTCGGACTGCCGCATCAGCAGTTCGTTCGTCTCCTGCTGGAGCGCCGCTGGCGTCATCAGCGGAATACGGGTTTCCAGTGCGGAATTGAACGACGCCAGCGCCCGTTCCACCTGCTTCAGGCGGCTTTTCCGAACAAGGGCGTAGATGATGGACAGCAGCATGCCCATCAGCGAAGTGATGAACTTGAACGACGCCGTGTCGAGCAGTTGCCGCAGCGCGCCGTTGCGCTCCGCTGCGGTGCCGGTCACCACCTCGCCGGCGCTGCCCAGCGCCACCGCCAGCCCGAGGAAGGTGAAAAGCAGCCCGGCGCCGACCAGCAGGTTCGGCATCGCGGCGTGATACCGCAAGTCGGTCGCAATGGCCGGGCCGCGCAGCAGATCCAGGTCGAACCACGCCCCAGGCCGGGTGGTCGTACGCACAGGACGACCTGCTGACCGGGGCAGGAGCAGGGATTGCCGGAATTCACGCCAAGCGCCACCGAGAATCGGGTCGCGTGCAAAGGTGGCGTTGACCTCCTCGTAACGTTCGACGAAAGACACGTCGTCCGCCGATTTGCCGAGTTCGCCATTCGCCGCCTGAAGAGCCCGAAGCAGGCGTCCGGTTCCTCGGTTCAGCGATGCGATCGATGCCGCCGTCCAGCAGACCAGGAATAGAACGACAAGCCCGATCGTGTAAGGATTGGAGATGATGGGAGCGGCGGCCTGGACTATGTTCATGGGGTGGTAATCGCTTTGACGTGATCCATCATACGGTCGCATTGGTAAATTCAATTTCTTGAAAATACGCTAACGGTGCCGCCGATGACCGCTGTAGGCGTTTCGATCTATGATGGCGCGCAACTCTTGGAGAGGCGCGACTGCCGCACGACTCTATTGCCCGATCAGCGGACGGCGGCGATCTGGCGGGGTTTGGCCTATCCGCTGCTGGACGGCGCGCGCATCGACATCGCGGGTGAGGCCGTCGTGCCTGGCACCGCTTCACCGCCGGCGGTCGGCGCATCGCGGGCCGATGCGCGCTTTACCATGGTCGAGGGGGTGGGGGAGGCCTATCTGCTGATTCAGGGGTCGGTGATCGACCGTGAGCAGGCGGCGGCCCGGCTTGCGGCAGGCGGGCTAACGGTTCTCCGGCACGGCCGCTATCTGGGCGATCTGGTGGACGGGCTGGCGGCCGACTGGTTCGTCCGGTTCCAGAGCCCATCCGCCGCGCCGCAGCCGTTGGCCGACCATATCCGCACCCTGCTGGACGGGTTGCTGCGGCCTGCTGAGGCGCCCGCGAGCATGGCGGAGTTGCGACTCCGGCTCGTGGAAGTCGAGTTGGCTCAGGCGAGTGCCGCAGCGGCGTCATTGAAGGCCGAAGTCGCCCGTCTGCGTCTGGCGCTGGCTGAACAGGCATCAGTCCCCATCCAGGACGACGGTGGCGAGGTCGCCGACCGGCTGCGCGCCGAAGTGGATGACCTGCAGAAGGCGTTGGCCGAGGAGGCGAGGCACCGGATTGTGGCCGAAGCGCTCGCGCTTGAGGTTCCGCGCCCGCCGCGTCCGCCGGCAAGCGGCCGGCTGAGGGACGAGGTCGCCGCCGTCTTCGCCGGGCTGCTGCCGCGCATCCGCCTGCTTCGCTCCAGCCTGGACGTGGTTGCGGTCGAGTTCTCCGACCGCCGTTTCCTCTATGGGGGGCTGGCGGAACTCGCCGACGGCACCAGTGGGGCGCCGCCGAACTGGAAAAAGGTGAAGGGCGCCGACCGCTGGTGGGAGCGGCACATTTCCAACGGCCAGGACGACACAGGCCGCATATACGCACGTCTGGACGCGGAGGGCCGAGATTGGGAGGTGCTGGTCTCCCACAAGTCGGAGCAGCCCAGAGACATCATATGGTTGCGGTCTTGCGGTTGACCGACTATTCGGTGGTTGCGTCTCTTATCAAGCGCATCGGCCGCGATAGCACGTCCGCCACGCCTCTTCGGTCGGACAGTCGTCGGGATAGGACTTCGATGGCCATCGGCTCCGGCAGGCATTGGGAAAACTTCAGATCCCGGACCAGGCCAGCATCGGCGACGGTTTCCAGCTGCCTCTGCGAGATGCCGGCCACCGTACGCTGCAAGACCGACGCTTCTGCGGCATCGGTTTGGATGGACAAGTCATCATGGCCAAGGGTCGCAAGGCCCGACGATGCAAGTGCCTGTGTCAGCATGGCGTTCGCCCGCCCGCCTGCGAAGGTCCACCAGCGCATCCGCCCCGTTCCATCCAATACCAGCGGCAGCGAGGCGCCGTCGCAGAAGGCATAGCTTTCCTGCAACGACTCCAGGCAGGCAGATCCCCGTTTCGACAGCCGGAACGGAACGTCTCCGCTGGTCACCACCCGTTCCATGGCTCGACAGAGTGCGAAGCCGAGGCTGTGGGTGCCGCCCATCCAGCGCGAACGTCCCACGTCCGCTGACGGTTCGACAAGAACGAGTCTGCGCGTCCAGTCCACGTCGACGATCTGCCAACTCCTGCCGGCCAGGAGCAGTGTCGTCGGGCGGCCATCGGTTTGTTGCAGGCTGGTGGGGTCGACCTGTCCGAGTTCGGAGCCGCCGTATCGTACCGAAAGGAGCAGCGGAGTCGTGAAGGCCGCCATCAATTCCATGAAGTTTCTGCGGCCGAATTCGCGCTCACCCTTGGGACCCATCCCCAGAATGCCGCCATCCTGCGCCAAGATGCCGGAATCGAGCATATGGGCGATGATGCTGGCTGCCCGATCGGCGACCGGCTTTCCGAACACGCGGCCTAGACTGTCCTGCCATCCTCCCGTCTCAAGGCCGCGCTCCTGCAGGATCATCGCCATGACCTGCTGCGCGAACAGATGGAGGGGGGCTGCAGGCGGCTCCACAGGTTCGACCCATCCGTCCCCCCACAGGCGCAGGATGCCGGCTGCTTGGAGAAATGCGCCCTCGGACGTCGCAAGGAACAGGCAGTTGCGCGTCGTGCCGGCGCGGCGTCCGGTTCGCCCCATGCGCTGGAGAAAGGACGATACGCTGGACGGGGCGTCGAGCTGGATCACCCGATCGAGGTCGCCGACGTCGATCCCCAATTCCAAAGTGCTTGTGGCGACGATGACGCAGTCGTCGCCGGTGGCGAACGCCTCTTCCGACCGACGACGCTCATCGATGCCCAACGAGCTGTGCGAAACGAAGGTCCGTACTCCCGCAGTCCGCAGGAGCGAGCCTAGCCGCTCAACCTTGCTTCGGCTGTCGCAGAAGACGAGGCGCTTTTCGCCGCGATGGAGCCGCGAGAGCACGATCGACGCATTCTCCAGCGACCCGACATGGTCCAGCATGACGTCGCCACCGGCCGGCGGTGCCGGCTGGCCGACGACGGTGCCGCCTTCGCCACAGGTCAGCCAATCGAGCAGATCCTCCGGATTTCCGACGGTCGCGGAAAGGCCGATCCGCTGGATCGGACGGCCGGTGACGCGGGCGAGCCTTTCGGCGACGGCGAGCAGATGCCAGCCGCGATCGTCACCGGCGAAGGCGTGCAATTCGTCGACGACCAGGGTGCGCAGGCCGGCGAACAACACACGATGATCCACGCGCCGGGAAATCAGGACGGCTTCGAGCGACTCCGGCGTGGTCAGCAGAATATCCGGCGGCTGTCGCAGAATGCGGCTGCGGTCGCCTGCACCGACATCCCCATGCCAGAGGCCGACACTCCTCCCCACCAGCCCGGCATAATGCCGCAGCCGCGGTTCCAGGTTGTTGAGCAGGGCCCGCAGCGGACAGACATACAGCACGGAAAGGCCGTCCCACCGCTCGGTCAGCATTCGCGACAGGACGGGAAAAGCCGCGGCTTCGGTCTTGCCGCCGGCCGTAGGTGCCAGCAGCAGCGCGTTGCGACCGTCCAGGATCGGATCGATGGCCTGGAGCTGGGTCGGTCGCAGGGTGGACCAGCCAAGCGAATTGACGATGTGGTGCTGAAGCGCCGGATGGAAGCGGTCGAAGGGACTCACAGGTCCAACTCGACGTCGTCCACGGACCCGGCCGCCATTCCGGCCCGTTCGGCCGCCGTCATCTCCGTCGGCGTCACGGTCAGCGCGTAATGTCTGCGAGGATCGAAATCGTCGAACTGGTCGATACGGTCCAGTACGTCGCCGACCAGCTTCTTCAGGAAAAGCCGCGGAGCGACGCCGACCCGCCCGCCGAGTTGCCCGGTCAGCGCCTGTGCGAGGTCGCGGACATAGGTGTCGTCGGCCAGTTCGCACAACCGCTCCGCATTGGAGGATCCCTCGGCATAGATGTTCCGGACCTTCGCGCCCAGCCGGCCGAGAAGGTCCAGGTCGAAGCCCGGCAGGCGGATCTGGACGGCCCGTGGATTGTCGAATCGGGAGTCGGTCCCGAAATCGACATGGAGACGCTGGGCGAGCGGAGGCAACCGCTGGACGCCCTGCGGGCCGTCGTAAAATGGGGGCGTACCGGTCGTCACGACGAACAATCCCGGGAACCGGCCGGCGTCGATTTCATCCACCAGCTGGCGCAGTGCGTTCAGCCCCTTCTCGCGGGTGTCGGTGCGCATCCGCTGAAGCGTCTCCACCTCGTCCAGCACCAGCAGCAATCCGGCATAACCGGAATCGCGGAGGATGGTCAGCAGCCCGGCCAGGAAGTTTGTGGCGCCGAAATGGTCGATTTCCCCTTTGATGCCGGCCGTACGCTTCACCGATGCCGCGATGTTCGGCTGCCCGCCCAGCCAACCGAGCAAGCCGTCGGCCAATCCCTGATCCTCGGCCACCAAGGCCTGCCGGTAGGCCCTCAGCACGGCCGAGAAAGCAGGTGCCTGCCGCGTCACCGCCGCCAGCCGCTGCTCCAGCAGCGCGTCCGTACGGGCGACCAGCGCTTCGGCATCGGCCGGATCGAGGTCGCCTTCCGCCAGCACGTCCTCTTCCAGCGTATAGAACCAGCCGTCGATTACGTTGCGAAGCGCCCCCTCGCTCGCGTCTTGGGTGGCTAGCCGTTCGGTCAACCGTCGGTAAACGGTTTCCATCCGGTGAAGGGGGGTTTCCGTTTCCGAGATTTGCACCTCGCTGGTGGCGAAACCCCGGCTGCGCGCCCTCTCCTGAAGCCAGCGGCCGAAGAATGTCTTCCCGCTACCATATTCGCCGCGGATCGCCTTGAATGCGCCGCGGCCGGCCGAGACCCCATTCAGGTCGTCGTCCAGAGCTGGAGCAAAGCGTTCGATGCCGACTGCAAGGACGTCCAGACCGGAGCGTGGAACCGTGCCTCGCCGCAATGCGTCGATGATTTCCGACCGCCTGTGCGGACTCAGCATGACTGTCGCCTCACTGCTTGAGTTCGAATTGCGTGTCGAGAAGCGCGCGGTTCAAGGTCACCGTGCCGGATGAGTCCTCGACCCCCAGCACCTGCACCTGATCCACATTCAAGACCCGACGTGCGGCCATGACCAACGACCCCAGACGGACTTGGGCGACGCCCAGCCGCTGGGCCAGCGCGACGCGGCTCAGCTTTCCACCGCGCTGCGACAGCGCGTCCAGGATGGCACGGATGTCGTCGTCTTTCGGCGCACCGCGGCCGGCAAGCTGCTTTTGCGCCGCATAGACCGGCGATGCCAGCAAGCGGGTGATCCAGTCGGAAGCGGGTGCTGGTGTCGCCGGCTGCGCCGGCACCATGTCGAACAGCGACGGCTGTGTGGTTGGTCGCTTGCGGGCCGGCGGCGCTTGCGGACCAGGACGCGCGGGTGCGGTGGCGACCGGCATGGGTGGGGGCAGCGCCTCCCACCAATCTGGCTGAACCGGCGGCGCCAGTCGCCAACCGTCAGGAAACACGCCCGCCGACAATACGGTCAGGGGGACCAGCACCTCCTGCGGGCTCGCTCCTCCGTGATAGCCGTTCTTCTGTCCGCAGTAGCGTATGGTTTCGCTCCAGGGCAGCACGATGCCGTTCTCGCCGCTCGGCGACAGGGTTCTGCCCTTGGAAAATGCCAACTCCCCCACTGCGGCCGGGACCGTGCCGGCTCGCCAGCGACCGTCATCGGCCTTCGCCATCTGCGTCGTGGCTTCCTCGACCAGATGGCCGTGGTCGGCGGTAAGCACAACCACCCGGCCGGCATTGCGGGCTTCATGCAGGATTGGACGCAGCAGATGCAGATCGTCCACTGACCAGCGCTGGCGCAGTTGCTCCGGTCCATCCAGATGATCGTCGATGGCGTTGTGGACGACGGCCACGATCCGCCGATCGGGTGTGCCGATTGCTTCGCGGACTGAGGGGGCCAAGCTGCCGCCTTCGCTGAGGTCGCCTTTATGGAACAGGATCGGCGGGAGGCCGGCCTTGCCGACCGCCCGAAGGGCGGCATGTTCGGCAAAACCTTTGCTTTCGGTGGACTGGGAGCCGCAAGCCGGGCGTCCGCACAGGAGGCTTGCCCGCGACACGGTGGTGACGGTGGGAAGCATGGCGACGGCCGAGGCCGGTTCCGACGCTTCCGTCGGGCACAACTCGCTCCACCCCGTGTTCATGAAATCGGGCAGCAGTTCGCGGTAGACGGCATGACTCATTCCATCCATCACCAGCAGCAGCACGGGTGCGCTGGCCGCAAGCGGAGCCACGACCTCCTCGAGCACCCGTTCGACCGGAAGCACGGGCCAAGTGGCAGCCGGTGCGGCGTTCCAGTTCCGCAGCAAGTTGGCAAAGCGTTCGTTCTGCGTCTCACGGCAGTTCCGCACCGCCGCGGCGAGGCTGGAATAAGCCGCCGACAGGTCGGCCATCTCGTCGCCGCCCGCCAGGAACCGGCGGGCCAGATCGACGAACGCTCCGTCGCGGGCATAGTCGAGGACGCCGTCGGCGAAAGACTGAGGTGAGGATCGGGCGGTCACGAGCCATCGCACCAGACGCAGCGCCATGGCCACCTTCTCCGCCCGTCCCCTCTGGTCTGATGCCTGATCGTGGGCGGCGACGCGGGCGGCAGCGGACTCCAGCGCCTGGAGGGCAGCGGCATCGGGAAGGGATGGAAGCGCCCGCGTCAGCTCATCGGCGAAGGCGCGCAGGCGAGCCTGGAAGCCGGCCAGCAGGACCGGACTGGTTATGGCGAATCCCCCGGCGTGGACCTGCTCAAGGAGGGAATCCGCACGCTCCAGCAACCTGCGCCGCGTGGCTTGATCGAGCGGACGGAGGGCGCCTGCCGCCGCCGCCGCCCACGCCCTGCCATGATCGGCCGCGATCCGTCGCCCACCCACGAACGGTTCGAGCCGCACGGCGGCCGCGGTCAACTCGCTGAGGTGCCAGGACGTTCCGAAGACGACCCCGGCGACAAGTCCCAGCGGCAATGCGTCGGCACCGAAACCGCTGTCGATGCATGCGGTCACCAAGCTGCCTGCCGGGCCGGCGGCCTCCGACAGCCACGAGGCGATCCCGCTGCGCGCCGTCGGAGGCAGCGACGTGAAACGGGCCAGCGCTCCGTCGCTGATGCTCCAGCGCAGCAGGGCTTCCGCATCGGGCCGTGCGAAGGGCAGGCCGAGCAGCCGGTCCAGCAGGTTCGCCCATGCCGTATCGGCATCGAGCAGCCCGCCCGGCACCGGCGGATAGGGGCCGCGATGAGCATGTTCCAACAGCAATTCGGCCAGCCAGGGCTTGCCGGAAATCCGGGGGTCGATGTTGCGGGCCTGGAAAGCCTCCCGCACCATCTCCCACGCCTCGACGGTCAGCAGCCGTGCCTTGGCAAGGCGGGCCACGACATCATCCCCGAGCATCTCGGAGGAAAGGTTGGTCAGCAGTACGACGCCGGTGTCGCCGTCACGTTCCGTCAGGGCTTGACGGGCCGCAAGGGACGATTCGCACCAGACGAGGGTGAAGGCCCGGCCGGCGCAGTCCAGCCGCTCCGGCCAAGCCTGACGGTTCGGTGAACGGATGCCGAGCGCCCGGACCTGGGGGTCGTGCCTGACGACAGCCTCGACCTGGGCACGGATTTGTGCGGTCGTCGGTGCCAGCAACGTCACGGGCGCCTGCCCTTCCTGACGATTTTCCAGGACAGGTTCAGTCGATAGTCCGGATGCCCGGCCAGTTCCCGCTTCAGCCGGTCGAGCAGGTCGGCGGCCTCGCCGGACGACAGGTTGCGCCGGTCGTCGACCGTGATCACCACGTCGTCGGGCTCGACCAGCGGCTCGACCGGGGCGACGATGTGCGGAATCGTGACCGGTTCCTCGCTGCAGCCAATGCCCGGCTGCGTTGTCGTCGTCGGGGGCGGCGGCGGCGGTGGAGGCGCCGGTTGAGCGGGGGCCGTGTCGGTCAGCAGCTTCAGCGCGCGCCCATGCAGATCGTCGAGCGATGGCTTGAGCAAGACGGCGCGTTCGTCCATCGACAGTGTTTGGCCGATGCGGTCCAGGATGGATGCCGCGGCGGCCTGCCGGTGGTCGGCCAGTTGCCGAAGCGTCTCGAACACCTTCCAGCTGGAGTCGCGAAGGGCCAGCCCGACCTCGCCGGCGGAGGTCAGGGTCTTGGCGACGTCGGTCTCGGTGGTCCGCAACTCCGCGCCGGCCAGCGACGTGATGACCTTTTCCGAGGTTGCCGCACCGATGGCGACCAGCAGCGCCTGCGCGGAGCGGGCGGTGGTCATCCGGTTGGCCTCGTCGGCGTCGATCCCCAGCGCCGCCAGCCTATGGCCGAGGTCGCGGACCAAGGCATCCAGCTTGGGACGAAATTCGGCCGCGCGTTCCGCGATCTGGGCGGACAGCTTGGCGACATTCGTCGCGTTGCGCAGGTCCGGCGGCACCAGGCCGAACAGGGAGGAGGCCCGCTGCACCGCCAGGCGCCAGTCCTCTTCAGGCGGCAGCGCCTGTTCCCGCAGCTCCAGCTCGTCGTCGAGAGAGTCCAGCGTCGGCCGGATCAGTGCCGTGCCCTTGAAGAAATTGCGGTTGGTCTGTTCGGCATAGGTGAGGATGACGAGGTTCTGCACCTCGCGCGATACGCCCATCCGCTGCGGCTCGTCCATCCAGGCGCGCAGGGACTTGACGGTCATGGTGCCGCCCTGCTGCGCGTGCTTCTGGGCGAAATGGGAGCGCCAGTGACGGGAAAGGACGAAATGCGTCTCGCCCATCTCCCCCAGTTTCAGCGGGTTGGCGATGGCGCGCATGGAGTCGCGTATCGTCTTGTCGGCGATGAACACGCGCCCTTCCGGGTCGGCCAGCGCCCGCTCGATGTCCGGCTGCAGCTTGCGCAGGGCCAGCGGCCTGACCTCGGTCCCGAAATTCGGGTGGGCCGGGTAGAGATAGCCGAACAGCTGTTCCAGCAGTTTCTCGAAGGCCGCCTTGAAGTTGGCGCCCACCGGCAGCGCCGGCTTGAAGCCGTTCAGCGACTGCAGGTGCTGGGACGCCTCCAGCGTTGCGCCGACCGCATCCGACGGTTCGCTGGCGATTCCGTAGGCGACCTCCAGGCAGGCGCGCAGGCGTTGCTGGAGCTGGCTGCGCTGGTTGGCGAGGAGAGCGCGCGCCTGATCGCGGTCGACCGCCGACAGATGGCGGGCGTGGTCGGCGAAACGTTCCCCCGTCAGCAGGTGGTTCAGCTTCACCAGCGTGCCGAGGTCGCGCATCGCCTTGTCGCTGAGGAAGGACGGCAGCCAGACGATGGTGTCGGAGCGCCCGACCGGCCCGTCCTTGAATTCCTGAAGACGGGCGATGTCGTCGGCGGGCCAGCGGTTCGGCTCGTCGAACGGGAAGTCGAAGATGACCGACCATGCGCCATCCTGGTTGCGCAGCCGGTCGTCTGCCATTTCCCGGACATTGTCGTAGACGATGTTGATCTGCCGCCGGATGCCGCGCCAGACCATCGAATATTCGAGGAAGAAGCCGTCGCTGTCCGGCGGCAGCCCCAGCATCTCGAACAGCATGGAGCGGACGAGCCGGCGGCGGTTGCCGGGATTGTCCTCGCTCGCGACGCTGGCCAGGATCGGGTCGGTGTCGACGCCGGTGATCTGGATCGAGATGACGGGGTTGGCGTCCTCGGTGGTCTTGATCTCCCCGACCTCGCCGCCCCAGCCCTTCAGCTTGGTCAGCACCATGTTGTTTTCGCGGCCGGGAATCGGCGAGCGCACGCTGCCATGGTTTAGCGCGGCCAGCCGCGGCGCGGTCAGGCCCTTCAGCGCCTCCACCTCCGGCACCAGGGCGGCCAGCAGCAGGGTCTTGATCAGCCGCGCATCGTTGCGCAGCGCCTGAGCCTTGGCGGAATCGGCGGTCTCCGCCTCCACCTCGGCCCAGCTGACGCCGTTCTGCCGCTCCAGCAGGGGAAGCAGCTTGGTCCGGTAGAGCTTCTTGGCATTCTCGAAATGGAACTTCATCGCTTCGGAGAAGGGTTCGTCCCCCTCCGCGATGGCGTCGAACAGGTCGCCGACCGGGATGATCTGGCCCAGCCGAAGCTCGTTGCGCCTTTCGACCAGCAATTGCAGCATCAGCTTCAGCGCCGTGCGCTCGCGCTGCAGCACCGACGACACCGCGATCAGCGTCTGCACCAGGGCCGGGCTGAACGGATAGACCTGCCGGAACATCGCCTGTTCGCCGGTGGAGCCCAGCAGCGTGTCCAGCACCTCGCGCCGCACCTTCAGGAAATCATCGAAGGCGCCGTCCAGCGTCTCCTCGGCGGTGCGGGAAACCGGCCGAAGGACGCGCTTCTGCGCGATCAGCGGCAGGTTACGGTCCTCCAGCGTGATGCGGTGGAACCGCGCTTCCCAGTGCTTCAGCACGTCGGCGAACTGGAGTTGCAGCGCGCCGGCCAGATTCTGGCCGACAAGTTCGCGCAGGTCGCGCTGGCGGGCGATGAAGCTGACCAGCGGGATCGGGCGGCTGTTCAGCGCCTCCACCAGCTTCGACAGCTTGGAGCCTTCGCGCGAGACGAAATTGACGTCGGCCGCATGGGTGGCGAGCCACAGGATCAGCTCGTCCAGGAACAGGATCACCGCGTCGTAGCCCAGCGACTGGGCATGGCGACTCATGATCGCCAGCCCTTCGTCCAGCGAGACGAAGGCGTTGCCCTTGTTGGTGGCGACATGGGCGTAGCCGGCGAACCAGACGCGTACGAGGTCGCCGATCAGCCGCTGCCGCTCGTCCCCCGTCACCGGCTCGGCCGTGGCGGCGTCGAAGCTGCCGGCGTCCCACAGGCCGGAATCGAGCGTGCCCCAGCCGTCGCCGCCGTCGCCGTCCTCTTCCTTGCCGGCGTTCAGCTTGGCAAAGAAGGCGGCATCGCCCAGGTTGGCGCGCAGGTTCCGCGCATCCTCGAACAGCGTTTCCGACAGGTAGAATCCGGGCACCGGCGCGTTGGGGTGCAGGCGCCGCACATGGCGGGCATACTGGCCGAGGATCGCCGATTCCAGGTCGCTGGCCCCGATCATGTGGTAGGGGACCATCAGGAAGCGCCGGCCCTGGATCCACTCGTCGTGGCGGACCACCACCTTGGCCAGTTCGGGAATCGAGCGGGCGTCCGGGTCGCCGGCCAGCAGCAGGGTCAGCACCGCCATGAAATGGCTTTTGCCCGACCCGAAGGAGCCGTGCAGGTAGGCCGCCTTGCTGGTCCCGCCGGTGACCGCCCCCTTGATGAAGCCCAGCGCGTCGTCGAAACACAGCTCCAACTGCGGCGTCACGACGTAATCGCGCACCGTCGCCTTCGCATGGTCCAGCCCGTCGGCCAGCTTCAGGACGAAGTCGCCCTGATGCACGCGCTCCGGGATGTCGATCAGGTCCCTAATGAGGGGACGGGCGTCGGTGGTCATACGGCAGCTCGGTCCGCGATTCGAAGAGGGCGGAGAATAGAAAAGCCGGGATGCGGCCGCCACAGCTTTCCGGCGGCCGCATCCCTGCCGGTCACCCGGCGGTCGCCCCGGCCATGCCGCCGGCGGAGGCGCCGACCGTCTCGACTTCCTCGATCAGCAGGCAGGCGCCTGGGGTCCGTTCGAACTGGCGGACGATTTCGACGCTGGGCGGACCCATCAGGCCGAAGGTGACATAGGTCTCCAACTCCACCCGGCGCTGGTTGAAGCTCTGGGCAACCTGCTTCAACACGGGAATCAGGGTCTTCAGCGCCTTGCGCTGCTCCGGACCCATCTCCAGCGTGGGGGAGTCCACGGTGAAGGGGTCGCGGAACGGCTTCTGCAACGCGGCGACCATGTCATTGTGGGCCTTGATGCCGGCGTCCATCGCCTCCAGCCCCTCTTCCGGCCCCAGCAGGAGCCATTGCGAGCGGGCGCGGGCGATGCTGGCGATGGCGTGCTGCAGCACCAGGGTGATGAACATGTCGGTGTCGTGCAGCGCGTCGCCGCGGGACAGCGCGTCCTTCATCACCCGGCGAAAGAACAGCGCGCCCTCGTTGATCGAGGTGTCATAGGGCAGGACCGACTGGCCCAGCTTGTGCGCGCTCTGCGCCCCTTCCAGCCCGGCCAGCATCTTGGACTGGATGGCGGCGATGCCGGCATCGCGCAGCCAGTCCACCTTATGGTCGGTCTTGGCGCTCCGCTCCAGGATGGCTTCGCACTGTTGCGACACCGCGGTCAGCTTGGACGCCAGCATCGTGAATCCGGCCACCATGATGGCGGTGTTGACCGCCTGCAGGCCGACCATGACGGCGGGGTTGGCGAGGCCGATGGCCTGTTGGGCCATTTGCGTGACTTGCATATGGCCGACGATATGGCCCTGTTGGTCACGGATGACGCCGCCCGTGACCTTGTAAATCCCGGATAAAACGTCCGCCTGGAGTTGCTCCGGGACTTTCATGACATACTGAACGACGCTCATTCCACCACCTCCATTTCGTCGGCCATGGCGGCGCACCACAGGCGCATGCGCGCCTCGGCGATCGCCATCACGCATTGCCCGGTCATCTTGTGGTTGGGACCCATCATGTCCCACAGCGTCCAGGCCGCGGTCAGGCCGATCCCGACCGGACCGGTGACGACCCCGATGGCGCGGAGAAGGCCGAAGCCGGCGGCGGCCTTGGCTACGGTGCCGAGCGTGCTGCTGCCCATCTCGCCGGCATCGACCCGCTTCTTGACCATCAGCCGTTCCATGTCGAACACGCTGGTGGTGTCCGTCACCTCGATTTCGGCCTTCTCGCACAGCTCCGCCACCACGGCGCGATAGCTGCGCGGCTGGCTGGCGTCCTTCAGGTCATGGCTGCCCCACCAGCGGATCTCCTCGACGATCTGCTCGATGTAGCGGTGATGGTCGCCACCGCCCTTCTTGTAAGCGTCGGAGTCCTTGAGGGGATTGCTTTTGGTGATGAAGTCCTTTTCGACCAGGATCTTCACCAGAGGGTCGAGGTCGGAACGGCTGAACGCGCCGAGCACGACAGTGAGATAGTCGGACTCTAGGCGTTCGGCCCGGCTCATGGCTTGGCTGGGCGGCGGGGCCGCCCCTTTGCCTAAGCCATCCAGGTCCAGGGGTTCGGGCATGCGGGCGCTTCCTTAGCTGGTCACGACGCCTTTCTCCGGCCACGGCGGGCGATGGCGCGCGCCGGCGGGGTCCACGACCGCAGATCGTCGATGGTCAGGCCCAGCGCGCGCGCCTCGTCCGCCACGAAGTCCCGGTAGTAGCTGCCCAGCCCGACGCCGAAGTCAGGGTTGTAATCGTTGTGCCATTGCAACAACCAGGGCACAAGCTCCTGTACGCCAGCCAGCAGCGGAATCAACCGCTCCGCGTTCCAGCCCTCGTTCTCCTTCATGGCGAGATAGTGGGCGGCCAGCGCGGTCGCCTGCTGGAGGTGGTCGTAGCCGGCCCAGGCGACCATCAGGCTGCCGTCGGCGTCGCGTTCGGCGAAGGGGTAGCTGACGAAGCGCTCCTTCGGCACGTCCAGCCCGCCGCGCAGCCGCCAATAATCGGTCTTCTGGAAGTCCGGCGTGCGGTATTTCGGCGGGACCGGGATGTCGCCCACCTCGCGCGCCTTCATCTCCTTCGCCTGTTCCGGGGTCAGCCGGTTCGGATCGCCCTCCGGTAATCCGGTGCGGGCGTCGATGGCGTCCTCGCGGCGCTGAAGCTCCCAGGTCTCCTCCCAGGTCCGGCGCTTGCGCAGGCCGTCCTCGCTGTAGCGCAGGACCGGCAGGAAGGGTACGGATTCCGCCGCCACCAGTTCCGCCACCAGCGGCAACACCTGGAAGTCGGGGCGGCCGGTGTACAGCTCCGCCATCGCCATGAAGTCGGCATCGCGCCGCGCCATGTCGGCCAGCCGCGACACCGGCAGCAGCGAGGGATCCCCCGACCAATAGCGGCCATCCTCCAGCCGGTCGAGCAGCCAGTCCTTCAGCGCCGCCTGTTCCCGCTTGGTCCAGCCGGCGTCGAAGCCCTGGTCGTCCCACTGCCAGCGCCGCTTGTATTCCGGCCGCTCGACCAGACCGATCCAGCGGTTCTCCTCGATCAGCGCGATGCGCCGTTCGACCAGCGCCCGGTAATCGGCCGGCCAATGGGCGGGGATGTCGGTGACGGGGGTGGAGCCGTGGCGGTCGAACCACGTCGTCTCCAGCTCGCCGTCGGCCATCTTGCGGGCCATGACGATTTCGAAGGCGCGCTCGCCCAGATCGACCTCCGGCGGAGCCGGATGCTCGGCATCCTCCTCCAGCAGGCCGTAGAGGCGGTAGCAGCGGAAATCCAGCTCCTCCTGCAAGGCGATCATGCGGCGGCGGATCGACCGCGCGCGCGCCTTCGCCGCGTCCAGATCGGCGCGGGTCGGCAGGGCACGGGCGATCACCGCCTTCGGCAGCGCGTCGGTCAGCTCACGGGCAAGCCCGTCCAGCGCGGTGGCGAGGTCGGTGGGGTAGGGTTCGGCGAGGGGGAAGGACTGGAGGCCGGTTCCAGCAAACTCAATAAATCGCTCCCAAGCCTCTGCCTTTACTCCTTCGTTAACACCCTGACTTCCCTTACTATGAAAAACCTGTTTCATCCAGAAACAAGCTGTAGAGCTGTTAAGAATTCCTGATATTGATTTGAGCGTATTCTCACAAAAATCCTTCGGAAATTTAATAACCGGAGCAGAGCGGTTAAATGATTTTCCTCCGGTATCAACTGTAAAGTGATTGTGTGTGGCAACAAATGCGAAGGTAATCGATAAAGGAACTTCATACCGCTCAGAAATCCATCGGTACCAACCCCACCATGGATGTCCAAGATCTGATTTCGTCTTTCCGCCGAAAGATACAGTTCCCTTCAAAAGAGTTCGGAAATGCCAAAGATGTTGTCCCCATGGAGAGCTTTCTTGAATTTTCAAAAGCTTGAATAAGCAATCATATGGCGAAATGGCATGGAGATCATTGCTGACCTGCCAATCGCGAATCGAATCTCCAGGGACAAAAATTCGGATTATTTCTTCGGATATTCTCTTTCTGAGGAGTGTTGTTTTATCAAAAATGAAAGGATCATCTAAGCCTGGGAAGCTGGCGAAGCCTATATCTGTTGCTTTGTCTTTAAGAAAGATGCTCTGTTCTTCGATAATTGATTTGAGTTCAACTGCTCCGCCGCCTCCCATGCTCCAAGGGTGACGGGCTAGCTCAATGCAAGGCATGTCGACAACGCTAACGAACGCATCTTGACTGCCCAGCTTATCAATTTGACTCACAATGGAAGACCATACCAATCCCTGGCTAGGATCATCTGGCGTTCCTGGCTCCCCCTTGATCCCCAAAGCTGCCCGAACAGTGCCTCCCACTGCGTGGCGATTACGCCCGAACAGGATGACCGTCGGCGTGCCGTGTCCGGGAATGTAGGCACCATCCGTATTGATGATATGCGTCAGGTCGCGATCCGGCAGGAACACTTCGATCAGCTTTTTGCCAAACTCGCGCTTCATGAAGGAATTTGCCGTAATCAGGCCAACATAGCCCGCGGCAGCACCCTCACGGCCGGCAATCGCCAAATCCCAAAACCGCTGCGTGAAAGGAACCCCAAGCGAGTATTTCATATGGCAAGTGGAATACCGCTCCCGGTAAGCCTGATTCAGCGCCTTGTCCTTCACCGTAATATACGGCGGATTCCCCACAACCGCGTGATACTGCCGCCCCAGGATCAGATCCAGCGCCTCACGATCCTCCTCGTGGTAGACGTGGGCCAGACCGTCCTCCGGAATCAGCGACATCTGCCAGCCGCGCACCTCCATGAAGCGCTTGCCGTGCAGCAGGCTGTCGCCGACCGCCACCGACACCCGGAAATCGGGGGCGCCGCGCAGGCTGGCGATGCCGCAGGCGGTCAGCGCCGCGATCAGCAGGCGGAAGCGGGCGATGGCGGCGGCGAAGGGGTTGATGTCCACGCCGCAGACGGCGTCCAGCGCCTTCTGCGCGCTGTCGCGCGGGTTGCGGGTCGGCTCGTGCAGGGACCACAGGCCGAACAGCCGGCGGAAGGCGCCCAGCAGGAAGTGGCCGGAGCCGCAGGTGGGGTCGATCAGCCGCACCTCGCGGAAGCCGAACTCGCGCACCGCCGGGTCCAGCGTGCGGTCGAGGATGAATTCCTCGACGAATTCCGGCGTCTGCAACAGGGCGAAGCGCTTGCGCGCCGCCTCCGACAGATCCTGGTACAGGTCGCCCAGGAAGCGGGTGCCCAGCGTGTCGTCGGTGAAGTCATGGACCAGCACGCCGCTGTCGGGGTCGCGGCGCTGCCAGAATTCGCGCAGCAGGATGGCGCCGTCGCCCGACACCGGCAGCCGCCACAGCGGGTTGTGGCGCCGGTCGAACAGGGCGCCCAGCCCCGGCAGTTCCGCCGTCTCGGCGAAGCAGGCCAGCAGGAAATCACGCTCCTCCCCGGTCGGGTTGGCCCGGAACCACGCCTCGTGCCGGTCGCGCGCCATCTCCAGCCGCTCCCCCGGTCCCGACAGCCAGGGCCGGTCCACCAGCCTATTGTCCTCGACGAAGCGCAGGAAGACGCAGCCCAGAACCCAATGCACCGCCGCCTGCGTCACCTCCTCGTCCAACCAGGCGGTGTAGGCCTGGGCGGTGCGCTTGGCATCCCGCGCCGCTTGCCAGTCGGCCCGCAGCTCCGCATCCAGCGCGGTGCCGGTCACCCGCTCCCGGATGTCGGTTTCCAGGGCGCGCAGCAGGCGCTTCAGGTCTTTCAGCAGGGCGGTGGCGTCGATCATGGGATTGCCGGTCGCTGTCTTCGAAAGTGGTATGGGACTTGGGCCGCCGGAATAGCACAGGGACGGGTGCGGGCGCTATGAACACGCGCCGCCGTCCTGTGCGTCCGCTACCCTGAGGTGCGGCATCGGAGGGGTGCCGGGGTCACGCCGCCGGGCGGCTGCCGGCGCGGTGGGCGTTGGTGATCCAGGCGACCGACAGGCGGGCCCACTGGCTGCCGTCGATGACCGGAACCGCCTTGCCGCCGATGGTCGGCAGGCCGCCGTCGGGCAGCGGCAGCAGCAGCCACAGCCCCGGCGGGCCGCCCGCCGTGCCGGAGGCGTCACGCAGGATCTGCAGGCGGTCCATCAGGCCGTAGCGGGCGAACAGGCCGCAATCGGTCAGCAGCACCAGCTCCCCGGCGGTCAGCAGGGCCTGTTCGATCTTCGGCATGGCGAAGCCGATCAGCCGTTGCAGGTTGCTCCAGTCGCGGCTCTGCGGATCGGCGGCATCGGCGCGCAGCACCAGCGACCAGTCCACCTTGCGCCCGTCGGCCTCCGCCCGCATGCCGTCCAGCATCAGGCGGTCGAGGCTGAGGCGTTTCAGCGAGAAACGCTCCACCAGCGCCCGTTCCGCATCCCGGTAGTGGCGGGGATCGACGGTCAGCGCCAGGAAGCCGCCGGTGCGCCGGGCATAAGCGAACTTCTCCTCCAACTGGCGGGCGGCGAGGACGTCCGGCGTCTCGTCCACCGCCGGCCCCTCGGTCATCAGCCGGTGGATGGAGCTGTAGCCCGACGAATGGCCAGGGCTGGCCGTGTCGGCGTAATAGCCGGGCTCGTTGTCGCCGGCGTCCGGACCGATGCCATGCTCGCGCCATATCCGGCCGATACCCGCCTGTTCCAGCAGGCCGTCCAGCGCCGGGCGGGCGGGCAGCGGGGCGGCGTCCGGATAGCGGCCGCGCACACGCTCGCGCAGCTGCTCCTCGGTCAGCATGCGGGGGCCGAGCAAGGAGCCGGCGGCCAGCCGCAGCGTGCGGTCCGGCACCATGCCGCGCGGGTAGATCTCCCCCTTGCTCGACAGGGCGGCCTGGGCCGACGCCGCGACCGCCAGCGCGCGGAGGCGGGCCAGGGTGGGGCGGGGGGCCGCATCCTCCCGGTCCAGCACCGGCCAGCCCAGCGCCTCCAGCTCCTCATGCACCCGCTGCGGCGGGGCGAGCGGGTCGAGGGCGGCGAGCCGGTCGGCGGCCTGCCCGAGCGTCCGGGCGTGCTGCGCCAGCTCCGCCGCCTCCGCGACCATCGGCATCGAATCGGCACCGTAAAGCAGGAAATGCGGCTCCTCCAGCGCGCTCTCGGTTTCGATGGCGGCACGGAGGACGGCACCGGCCAGTTGCAGGCGCTCCGCCTCGTCGAGCTTGGCGGAGCCGCGCATGGCGAGTACCTGCGGCGTCAGCTCCGCCACAGTCATCACGCCGCCATGCAGCGTCAGCAGGGCGCGCAGATCGGTGCGGAGAGTGCCCAGCGCCTTCTGCCGCTGCCAGCGCTCGCGGCCCTTGGCGAGGGCCGTGGCGACGGCGGTGCGGGCGATGCCGCAACGGCTCGCCACCTCGCCGACCGACGGCCAATCCTGCGGTGTCCCGGCCGTCTCCAGCCCGAGGAAGACGACGAGCACCTGATCCTCCGTCGTCTCCTCGCCCAGCGGACGGCGGGGGATCAGCATCTCGGCCAGCCGGTCGATGCTGGGGCGGTCGGTGTCGGCGGCGCCAAGGTCGGTGGGGGCGGGGGTGCCGGGAACGAGGTCCTGGCGAAGCTGGGCCAGCCGCTTCGCCTTCAGGCGGATTTCCTTGCGGATGCGGTCGCCGACGCCGCTCGCCAGCCGGATGTTGCGGCGGGGCACCTCCAGCAGGTCGCGCACGCTGTGGACGCCCATGCGGTCGAGCACGTCCTGCGCCTCGACGCTGTAGCCGAGGTCGGCGATGGGGGTGGCGGCGGTGACGCGGCGGGCGATGGCATCGAAGCCGTCGGGGTCGTCCTGGGCGGTCACCGCCTCGTCGAACACCCGGCGCCAGGCCCGCAGCATGTCCTCCGCATTGTCGAAGCGTTCGCGCGGGGTGCGGCGCAGCGCCTTGTCGAAGAAGGCGGACAGCCCCTCGCGCAGATGCGGATCGATGCGGTCGGACGCGATGGTCGCCTCGTCGTCGATCATCGCCGCGTCGCTCTGCCCGTCGCCCCAGCTGGGCAGCAGGCCGGTCATCATCTCGTGCAGGGTGACGGCGGCGGCGAACCGCTCGGCGCTGAGGTCCCAGCGCGGCGGGCGTCGCAGGACCAGGAAGGGGTCGAGATAGGGGCGCGTCCCCGCCTGGATATTGTCCGGGGAGGTGCGGGCGAGCGAGAAGTCGAACAGCACCAGCCGCCGGCGCTCCTTCCCCTCGGTGATGCCGATGTTGTCCGGCTTGATGTCGCGGTGGGCGACGCCCTTCTGCTCCAGATGGTCGACGGCGCTCAGCAGCTCCTCGCCGAAGCGGCGCTTGAGGTCCAGCGACAGGCCGCCGGGCGTGCGCAGCAGCTGGGCCAGGGTCTGGGGGCCGGCGCTTTCCATCAGGATCGCTGTCCGTCCGGCGACGGTCAGCGTACGGCGGGCCGAGACGATGTTGGTGTGGTGCAGCTTTCCGAGCGCCGCAGCCTCCGCCTCCAGCCGGTCGTTGTGGGCGGGGTCGAGCGCCACCTTCAGCACCAGTTCCCCCTCGTCGCCATCCGGCTGGACCAGCAGGGCGTCGGCCGACGCGCCGCGGCCCAGCCGGCGGACGACGGTGAAGCCGCCCTCCAGCCGGTCGCCGGGCTTGGCAGAGGAGGGGTCGACGGTGGTTTCCGGCGTGCCGCGCTGCAGGTCGCGCTCCACCTCCGCCAGCCGTTCGAGGAACTCGTCCATCGAGGCGATCCGCATTGGCACCTCCGGATGGGTACCGATGCGGATCAGGTCGACAAGGCTTTGCATCGCCCCGTCCACCACGTCGGACACCAGCAGGCCGGAGCCGGAGCGCAGCCGGGCCGCCAGTTCGAGCGGGGAGGGGGCGGGCGGCTGGCCGGTGAACAGGTGGTAGGCGATGGCGGCCAGCGAGAACACGTCGTGGTGCGGGCCGGACTGCGGCCCGCCGCTGAGCGCTTCCGGCGCAATGTAGACCTTTGCCGGATCCTCGACATAGCTGTCCAGGTGGCTGGTGCCGGTGGTGGCGTGGGTGGTTCCGGCGGCCGATGCTTCCCGCGCCGCCGTCTGCCAGTTCATGATCTGCAGCCGGGGCAGCGGCTGGTCGACGTCCCGGACAAGGATGCTGTGGGGCGACAGGGCGCGGTGGAACAGCCGCTTGCCATGGGCGTATTTCAGGGTTTCCGCCAACTGGCGGACGATGTGCAGCCGAAGCTCCGCCCCCATCAGATCGAGATGGTCGCGCATCAGCAGGTCGAGCCGGATCGCCCGCGGATCGTGATCGAAGATCAGCGCCGGGCCGCGTTCGGTGTCCCTGTAGTCGCGAACCCGCAGCAGGCCCGGATGGTCGATGCCCTCCAGGACCTGGAACTCCCTGACCGCCATCCGGCCGAGCGCGCGGCGCGCCTTCTCGTCGGACGCGGAGCTGTAGGGATAGAGGCGGATGCGCCGCGCCACGTCCAGGGTGACGTGGCGGCCCTCCCAATCCTGCCAGCCGTCGCCCTCGGCCAGGATGCGCTTCAACTCGTAGTCGCCGATGCGGCGGTCGCGCAAGGACGGGCGAATCCCGGCCTCGGCGATCGCCCGGCGCACCATGTTGGCCTGTTCGGCCGTTATCGGCGGGTGCGGCCTCGCGGTCTGCAAGCCGTTGTTCAGGGCGTTGATGATGCCGTCGCCCGACCTGGAGGGCCGCCGGCCGAAGGTGGAGAAGGCGGTGGACGGATCGACCTGCCAGTCCAGCCCGTCGGCGGACAGGAAGATCACCGCGAAGACATAGGGCAGGCCGAACTTCAGCCGCCTGACCACGTTCTGCCGCTGCAGCAGGCCCTTCATGCGCTTGGCCTTGCGGTTCGCCAGGATCAGCGGATTGTCGTCCGTGCGGCGGCGTCCGTCGGTGGTCCAGGTCCAGCTATGGGCATCGCCGTCCAGCCGGCCCGGGCGGCTCTTGATTTCAACCAGGAACAGGCCGTGCGGCGACAGGACGAGCGCGTCGACCTCGTTGACCTTGCCCTCGTCGTCGATGAACTCGACGTTGGACCAGGCGTACCAGGGGTCACGGTCGGGCAGGTGTCCGCGCAGAAATTCCAGCGCCTCCCGCTCCCAGGGGAACGGGGACTCCGTGATCGTCAGCCAGCGCTGTGGACCCATCGCCATGAGGTACCTCTTCCTGCAAGCGGCGGCAGGATGCGACAGGCGAGGGCGCAGGTCCAGAGCCGGGTTGTGTTTCCTGGCTGCTATCGATCAGAAGGTGCTTGCGCGTCTGGAGGTGGAGCCTGTTCATCGTCAGCGCGACGCAAGCCGTGATGACTCAATTCGCGGTTTGTGGGTGTGCAACGAAGGCGATTATATTCAACGCCGCCGCCGGCGGGCACTTGGCTACAGATTGACAGGGCAAGCCGAGCCGTAGGCTGCATATCCCGGGGAGTAGTCCGTCGGGGAAGTCTGGAACTCAACGCCATTCATTGCCTGGGTTGTCATGTCCTACGCATCCACGACCATCGCCGACGTCCTCGACCAGATCAACCGGACCTATTTCCTGCCGGCCATCCAACGGCCATACGTCTGGGAGGCCTCGCAGGTGGTGGCGCTGTTCGACAGCCTGCTCAAAGGCTATCCGATCAGTTCGTTTCTGTTCTGGGAACTACAGCCGGAGAACCGCGGCAACTGGGACATCTACCAATTCGTCGAGAACTTCCGCTATGGCCAAGTGCATAACGAACCGGCGGAGACCGATGGACGCGACGTTGTGCTGGTTCTCGACGGGCAGCAGCGCCTGACCTCCCTGCTGATCGGTCTGCGTGGCAGCTACACGGTGAAGCTGAAGCATAAGCGCTGGGACAATCCCCTGGCTTGGTCCAAGCAGCGCCTTTATCTGAACCTCCTCAAGGATCCTGGACAGGACGAAACGGGGGAAGAGGACGAGGTCGGCGTTACCTATGGCCTTCGGTTCTTCGAAGAACCGCCGGGTAATGACCGCGGGCACCTGTGGTTCAAGGTCGGGCGCATTCTGGATTGTCGCGACGATGACCGGTTCGATCAGGTGAAGGAGGAGGTCGTGGACAGCCTCCCCGATACCGTCACTCGTGGCGAGGTGCGGATCGTCGAGCGCAACCTGGACCGCCTGTACCGTACGGTCTGGAAGGACGACGTCGTCGCCTATTATACGGAAAAGAGCCAGAGTTATGACCGCGTGCTCGACATCTTCATCCGGGCAAACGACGGCGGCACCAAGCTCAGCAAGTCCGACTTGCTGCTTTCGATGATCACGTCCAAATGGGATGGAGTGAACGCCCGCGAGGAGATCTTCAACTTCGTCGATCGACTCAACGATGAACTTGACCGCAAGAACGACCTCAACAAAGACTTCGTAATGCGGGCCTGCCTCGTTTTGTCTGACCTGGACCATGTTTACAAGGTCAACAATTTCACTACGGCGAACCTCGCGGTCATCCAGCGCAACTGGCCGGAGATTAAGCGGTCGCTGGAGGCGACGCTGCGGCTGGTCAATCGCTTCGGCATCGACCGCGACACTCTGACCAGCGCTAACGCCGTCCTGCCGATCGCCTATTACCTGTTCAAGCTGGGTGACGGCGTGATGCTCGATGGGACGACGCCCTTCGAGGTTCAGAACCGCTTGCGTATCCGTCGATGGCTCCTTGGAGCGCTGCTGAACAGCGTGTTCGGCGGAAGTTCGGACCAGACCATCGGCACGTCCCGCGCCCTGCTGCGGGAGGCCATGGAGACCGAGCGTGACTTCCCCTTCCATGCCCTGACCGACGGGCTGCGCAAGCGCCGCGGACGCGTCGTCGCCTTCGACGAGGAGGCGAACGTCGCGGCGTTGCTGGAAACGACCTACGGTCAGCGCACCTGCTTCCTGGCGCTTTCCACCCTCTATGAGGAGCAGAACTGGTCGTCGTCGCTTTACCACATCGACCACATCATTCCGCGGACGCTTTGCACGCGCCGCAGCCTCCAGGGACGAGGCATCTCTGAAAGCCGCATTGACGAGATTTTGGCCTGCGTCGATCGGATCGGAAATCTGCAACTCCTGTTGGGGCGGGAGAATTCAGAGAAAGCCGGCATGTCGTTCGGCGACTGGATACGCACCCGCGACGGCGGCTTTCTGGAGATGCATCTCATTCCGCCCGAACCCCACCTTTGGGTACCGGAGGCTCTTCCGGAGTTTGTCGCGGCCCGCGAGGATCTGATCCGCAAGCGCCTGCGGCTCTACAGTATCTTCGGCGATTCGGGGCCTGTACCCGTATGGGCATCCCAAGGAGACAGTCCGTTCCCTATTCAGCCGGCCGCGGGGTAGAGGCACCCGCAGCCGGTACACTGCGCTCCAAAGGAACGAGGGCGACCGAAAGGTCGACTTTGTTGCTGCCCGTGGCGCGTGACGGTACCGCCTTCATGCCGGAACTCGGCAATTCCCGCGGTTACACCATCGGCCCTAAAGGAGAGGAGCGGAAAGTCGCCGATTATCAGAAAGCCCTGCAGGAGTTGCGCGCCATGCCCAAAGCGTGCTGGCGCCGCCCCAATGATGCCGGCAATTGGGGGATTGTGACCGCCGTCCGTTGGGAGATGCGGCCCATAACCGCAGCATAATCGGCTGAGCTGAACTGAACATCGGGGTCAGCTCAACCGTCGTGTTGCCCACTTATCGGCCATGCCCCGCTCATTTGGCTGCGTTAAACGGCCACCGGCGGTAGTGTCAATTCTCGGTGGTTGCGCGCCCCCGCAACCAACTTTACCGAATACGACGTCTTCCGAAGGCCGGACGCTCCAGCGCCGGCCTTCGGTGTGTTTGCATCCAGCCCGAGGCACAGCAACGCCACGACGTCGCCCTCCATCTCGAGCTCGAAGCTCCGGGCGTCGATGCCGCTGAAGCGCACCGCCACACGGTCGATGAACGGGCGCAACCGGTCACGCGCCTCGATCCGATGATCCGGATCGGCCAGCGTGGTGGCCAGATCGTGGATCCACTCCCGGTACAGGTCCGCCAAGTTGGCCGGCAGCATCACCGGCGGCGGGGGAGGGGCGGAGAGGGTCTCCTCCAGCGTCTTGGCCTTGTCTTCCAACTCGACAATCATACCGAGTCCTGCGGAGTACGACCCATGCAGCGATTCCCGCGGGGTAGAGCCGTGTGATTCACCGGAGGGACCACAGCGACGAGGTCCGTCATGGCCGCTCCGGTTCCGCTGCGCAGCGATTGCGATGCCGCCGCCCTGCAACGGCTTGCCCGTTCCTCTCACGGTCCCGGCCAAGTCCGCCGGCTGCTCGCCTTGGCGGCGATCCACGAGGGAGAGCCGCGCTCTGCCGCGGCGCAGATCGGCGGGGTCAGCTTGCAGACCGTGCGCGACTGGGTGCTGCGGTTCAGTGAGGCGGGGCCGCCGGGTCTGCTGACCGGCAAGGCTCCCAGCCCGCAGCCACGCTTGACCGAGCATCACCGGACGGCTCTGCGCCAAGTTGTGGAGGATGGACCGATCCCGGCGGTGCATGGGGTGGTGCGCTGGCGGATCATCGACCTGCTGCAATGGCTCTGGGACGAATTCCGCGTCTCGGTGTCGAAGCAGACGCTGAGCCGGGAACTGTGCGCCCTGGGCTTTCGCAAGCTGTCGGCCCGCCCTCGCCACCACGCCAAGGGTCCCGACGCCGCCGAGGCGTTCAAAAAAACTTCCCCACCCAGCTGGCGCAGATCGCGGCGCATGAGGCTGCCGGCAAACCTATAGAGATCTGGTGGCAAGACGAGGCCTGGATCGGCCAGAAGAACAAGATCACCCGTCGCTGGGCACGCCGCGGCAGCCGGCCGGCGGCGCCGCACGACCAGCGCACGCGCTCGGCCTATCTGTTCGGCGCGATCTGCCCGGCCCAAGGCAAGGGTGCGGCTCCGGTGCTGCTGCGCTGCACGAGCGAGGCGATGGCGCTGCACCTGGAGGAGATCTCGCGCGCCGTGGCGCCCGGCGCGCATGCCGTCGTGCTGCTCGATCAGGCCGGCTGGCACAACCTCGGCCAAGCTACCGATTCCCGCCAACATTACCCTGCTGCCGTTGCCGCCGAAGTCACTCGAGCTGAGTCCTGTGGAGAACATCTGGCAGTACATGCGCGACAACTGGCTCGCCAACCGAGTCTTCGCCTCCTAACCAGGACATTCTCGATCACTGCTGCTTTGCCTGGAACACCCTCTTCGGGTAGCCCTGGGCCATCATGTCCATCGGACTGCGCGACTGGGCTCATCGATCATGATCCACGAGTATTGGTATTAGCGCGTGCGGTCGCCAACGGGAAACCATGCCTACCTGAGGCTTCGGTAACCGCATTGCGGATGGCTCGGAGCCAATGAGGGGCGCGGCGATTGGTCCCAGAAAGCGAGTGCGGTATGATCCAAATGCGCTTTATGGTAGGCGGTTCTAATCACGATGAATGAACCGCTCCGGGTTTCCTGGAGGCCCCATCATCTGAGAGAGTGGGGTCATCATGACGAAACCTGCATCACCCAAA
>NZ_VTTK01000057.1:0-32322 GCF_008365135.1 Azospirillum sp. Sh1
TTCACGTTGGCGGTCTCGACGCCGCTGCCATCCGCCTTGACGCGGACCTTCACGTTGTAGTCGACCACCCGCTTCACGGGCACCAGTACCTTCATGACGGCGTGTCTCCTCTCGAATGGTGTTCTTGTAACCGTTCAGGCGGCGGCGGACAGGGGCTGCCCGCGCAAGGCTGCGACCGCATCGGGAATTGGCGGGGAAGCCGCGGTGGTTCCGAGGGCTGCCAGCACCTCGGCCGGCGCGACCACGCCCCGGCTTCCGACGAAGGCGCCCTGGACGACGGCCATCGCCGCCAGCCCGCCGCGCGTTTCCATGCGGTGTTCGATGAAGATGTATTTGTCGTCCCAGCACAGCACACGGCTGACCAGGGTGAATTTCTGGAACGGCCGCAGTGACCGGCGGTAGCGGATCGTCGCCCCGCCCAACACAGGCTGCCAGCGGTTGCGCAGGATCGCCGGCCCCAGACCGACGCGGATCATCAGGTCGGTGCGACCCAGATCCATCACGCTGAAATAGCGCGCGTTGGTCATGTGCAGGTTGATGTCCAGGTCGGTCGGCCAGACCCGGAAACGCAGCGCCGACGGCTCCAGCAATCCCGAGCGTCGACCGCGCCACGCAGCAAAGATAGCGGCGGCGGCGACCGCCAGCAGGCGGAAGATCAGGTTCATCGCCCATCTCCCGCCTTGAAGGAATCGCAGGCCGCCCGCGGATGTCGCTGTCCCATCATGCTCCGATCTCCCCCCTCCACAGGGCCGATCGGCGCACGACGGGCGCCCGACCGGTCAGCTGTCCTTCGCGGCGGTCTTCAGGTCCGCCAGGGTGTTGTTCACCTGCTCTTCGATGTCGCGCAGCTCCTGCACGGTGGCTTCCAGGTCCTCACGCTGCTGGGCGAGGTCCTTCAACCGCTTCTGCACCCGCTTCAACAGGTTCTTCTGTTGCTCGACCCCGCCATTGACGTTGTAGAGGTCGAGATATTCGCGGATTTCGGCCAGCGAGAAGCCCAGGCGCTTGCCCCGCAGGATCAGCTTCAGCCGGGCGCGGTCGCGCTTGGTATAGACCCGGTTGTTGCCGACGCGGTTCGGCGCCAGCAGCCCCTTGACCTCGTAGAAGCGCAGGGCCCGCGGCGTGATGCCCAGCTCCTCCGCAAGCTGGTTGACCGTGTAGAGCTGTTCCATCCCTGAGAAGACCTTTTGTTTGCGTTCGGCACAATGCGCCTTCCGTTTGGTAGCACAGCTGCCGTCGCGTGATAAGGCTTCCCTTTACGTCTGGGTCAACGCGGTGACTTCGGGTCATCCTCCGTTCGATAGAGCCTGGTTCGCCTCGGCGATCAGTTCCTTTTTCGACAACTTGCCGACGGCGGTCTTCGGCAGTTCCTCGCGGAACTCGATCGCCGTCGGCATCTCGATGCGGGAGATCTTGTCGCGCAGGAAGTCGCGAAGAGCCTCCGCCGTCAGGCTCGCGCCGGGCTTCAACTGCACGAAGGCCTTCGGCGTCTGGCCCCGGTAATCGTCGGGCAGCCCGATGACGCAGGCGGCGACCACGTCGGGATGCTGGTAGATCGCTTCCTCGATCATGCGCGGATAGACGTTGTAGCCGCTGCAGATGATGAGGTCCTTCAAACGGTCGAGCAGGAAGACGTAGCCATCCTCGTCCATTGTCCCGACATCGCCGGTCAGCAGGAATCCGTCGACCACGGTGCGGTCGCTTTCCTCCGCCCGGCCCCAGTAGCCGGCCATGACGTTGGGTCCGGCAATCGCCACTTGGCCCTTCTCGCCGATGCCGAGTTTGCGGGCCGGGTCCTCCAGGTCGCGGATCTCGATGGCGATGCCGGGTAGCGGCAGGCCGATCGACCCCTCCTTGTTGACGCCGTTCAGCGGGTTGGCGGCGCAGACGGGGGAGGCTTCCGACAGGCCGTAGCCTTCGATCAGCACACAACCGGTCGCCGTCTCGAACTGACGCTTCAGCTCCATCGGCAGCGGCGCGCCGCCGGAGATGCAGTAGCGGATCGAGGTCATCGGATAGCGGCCGACCTGCGGGTGCCCCAGCAGCGCCTTGTACATGGTCGGCACGCCGGGGACGAGCGTCGGCTTGCGTCTGGCGATGGTCTTCAGCACCTGTTCGGTCTCGAAGCGCGGCAGCATGATCAGCTCGGCCCCACAGGCCAGCCCCATGTTCAGCACCACGGTCATGGCGAAGACATGGAAGAAGGGCAGGACCGCCAGCATGCGCTCCCGGCCCAGCGCCACCTCGGGGAACCAGGCCTGCACTTGCCGCGCGTTGGACAGCAGGTTGTGATGGGTCAGCATCGCGCCCTTGGGCACGCCGGTGGTGCCACCGGTGTATTGCAGCACGGCGACGTCGCGCAGCCCGTCGATGCGCACCGGCCGCAGCGTGCCGTCATTGGCGAGCAGGCTGTCGAAATCGACATGGCGGTCGTCGCGCGGCACGGCGGCGAGTTCACCGCGCTTCAGCACGCTGAACAGAGCCTTCTTCATCGCCGGCAGGATCGATGCCATTCGGCAGACGACGATCCGCTTCATCGGCGTGCGCGTCAGCATCGCCCCGACACGCGGGTAGATCTGCTTCAGGTCCAGCGTCACCATGATCTCGGTCTGCGAGTCGGTGATCTGGTGCTCCAACTCCCGCTCGACATAGAGCGGGTTGTAGTTGACGACGGTCCCGCCGGCCTTCAGCACCGCAAAGTAGGAGATGACGTAGGTCGGGCAGTTGGGCAGGCACAAGCCCACCCGCACCCCCGGCCCGACGCCCAGATCCTGAAAGCCGCGGGCGGCGCGGTTCACCAGGGCCAGCACCTCGGCGTAGGTGTAGCGGCGGCCCATGAAGTCCAGGCAGGGACGGTCGGCATAGCGCCCGGCCGCCTCCTCGAACAGCATGTGCAGCGGCATCGGCGTGAAGGTCTGGTCCCAGGCGATTCCCTTGGGATAGTGCGCCAGCCAGGGATGGACGGTGTCATTGGCGGCGGCGCCATTGGCAATGGTGGTCGGCGGATTGGCGCTCTGCGCAAGCGGCTCGGGCATGCTTCGCTCCCCTTGGCGGTGGCGCGTTCCGGATCACCTGACGGCCGGCACCGAACGGCGGCATCGACAAGCGGCGGGCGTCTGAAACGCTTTCGTTATGACGTTGACGTAAACGTAATGCGCGCCTACTGTCAAGACCAGTCCTACGAACAATCCTGAGGGCACGCTTTCATGGTCGACGACATTCTGCAGGAACTGCGCAGCCGCAGCGGCGATCTGCGCTCGCTCAACGCCTCGGTCCGCTTCCTGCTGGGCAAGGAGGGCGAGGTGATCCGGGTCGACGGCCGCACCAGCCCGATCAGCATCAGCCGCGACGACGCCGAGTCCGACTGCACCATCCGCATTTCGCCGGAAAACCTGCAGAAGCTCATCAATGGCAAGCTGAACCCGATGCTGGCCTTCACCATGGGCAAGCTGAAGGTCGAAGGCTCGATGGGTGTCGCGATGAAGCTGGCGCAGCTGCTGGACGACTGATGAAGCGGCCGGAAGAGCCGCCCACCAAATCAACCGGGAGGAAACGAACATGACGACGATGCGCACCAAATGCGCCACCCTTTCCGCTGCCCTGATGGCGGCCACTCTGCTCACCGGTCTGCCGGGTGCGGCCTCCGCGCAGGCGACCGCGCGTACGCTGACCTACCAGATCCTGATGGGCGAGGACCCCATCGGCACCGAACAGGTGAAGATCGAACCGCAGGGTGACCGCACCAAGGTCACCGTCACCGCCACCACGCGGGTGAAGGTGCTGTTCATCAACTTCCGCTACGACCACAAGCGGGAGGAGATGTGGAAGGGCGGCGTTCTGGAATCGATGACCGCCACCACCGACGACGACGGTACCCCGCACAAGATGGACATGGCGCGCGATCCCGGCGGCTACCGGCTGGTCGTGGACGGCAAGCCGCAGCAGGCACCGGCAAGTGCCCTGCCGCTGACGCTGTGGACGACGGACGTGCTGAAGCACCGCGAGCTTCTGTCGGTGATCGACGCGACTCCCTACAAGGTGGCTTCGCGCAAGATCGGGGCGGAGACGGTGGAGGCCGGCGGCAAGGCGATCGAGGCCGCCCATCACCGCATCGAAGGCGATGTGGAACGCGACCTGTGGTATGCGGCGGACGGCACGCTGCTGAAGACGCGCTTCAAACGCAGCGGCTATGATATCACCTATGTCCTGAAGTGATTTCCGCGGACGATTCCTGTTTGAACGAGGACCCTATGCCCATCTTCCTGTTTCCCGACGACCCCTTCTGGAACGAGGAGGCCGACGCCGTGGAGTTCGCGGTGCAGGTCGGGGAATATCAGGGCCGGGTCTTCGTCACCCGCCGCACGCTGCAGGGCATCGTCGGCCACACGCCGAAGCCGGACGAGGCGGTTCAGCAGGTCTGCATGAACCGCCCCCTGTTCGAACGGGCGACCGAACAGCGCATCATGTCCCGCGCGCTCGACCCCGATGCCAACATCCACCTGACCGGCCGCGACCTTCACCGCGCGGCCGGCTGAACCGAAGCGTCAGCCCCCGCAAATCAATCCAGATGGGCGTAGCGGCCGCGGAAATACAGCAGCGGGTCGCCGTCCTCGCGTGAGGTCAGATTGCGGACGCGGCCCAGCACGATGACGTGGTCGCCGCCGTCCAGCAGATGCTCGCGGTCGCATTCCAGCGTGGCGAGGCAGCCGGTCAGCAGGCGGACGCCGCCGCGGCCGGTGGTGGTCTCCAGCCCGGCCCAGCGCTCCTGCAGGTCGCGGCGGGAGAAGCGGTTCGACAGCTCCTCCTGGTCGGCGGCCAGGATGTTCACCGCGAAATGCTGCGCGACGTTGAAGGCCTCGAAGGACATCGCGGCGCGGCCCAGGCAGAACTGCACCAGCGGCGGATCGAGCGACACGGACGAGAAGGAGTTCACCGTCACCCCCAGCGGCAGCCCGTCTGGCGCGATTGTGGTGATGACGGCGATCCCGGTGGCGAAACAGCCGAGGGCGGAACGGAACGCAAGGGGATCGATCGGCTGTTCGGTGGTCATGACGTCCTGTGGTGTGGGCCGAAGTGGAGGGGCTGGCGGAGAAGACGGCAGGGGACCCGTGCAAGGCCCCCTGAGTGGCCGAAGATGACATTGAAAGTAGGAAATACCGCGAATTAATCCAGCACGCCATCCGGTGCAAGCCGCATCTCCGTCGCATCCCCCGCCACATCTGCCCCGCATCTCCGCCCGACCTCCGCCCGGTCTCCGTCGCACCTCCCCTGGAGGCAACGTCGTTAAACGGATCTTAATCAAACCCGGTCAGGGTTTTGCCGCGGCGGACAGCCGCCGCGTCCACCGCGGCGCCGCGCGCGGAAATCGGCCTTCGGGCCTCGAACCATTCGCCACGGCCAGGGCATGAGCGGGAATTCCGGCGGCGACGAGCGGCCAATCATCATCAAGAAGAAGAAGGGCGGGCACGGCGGCCACCATGGTGGTGCGTGGAAGGTGGCCTATGCCGACTTCGTGACCGCGATGATGGCCTTCTTCCTGCTGCTGTGGCTGCTGAACGTCACCACGTCGGACCAGCGCAAGGGCATCGCCGACTATTTCTCGCCCGTGTCGGTCAGCCGCGAACAGTCCGGCTCCGGCGGCATGCTGGGCGGCAAGACCATCACGGTGCCGGGAGCGCAGATTTCCCCCAGCTCGCCGATGTCGGCCGATGTGCCGGTGTCGGGTCCGCCCGGCTATTCGTCGCAGCAGACCGACGACGCCGACGACCCGACCGAATCGGCCGTCGGACCCGGACAGGGCACCGGTCCGGGAAAATCGGGCAAGGACTCGGCGGCGAATGGCGCGGCCTCCGACGCCGACGTCGCCGACCAGAAGCCGAACGAGACCCGCGCCGAGTTCCAGAAGCGGATGGAGGAGATGGCCAAGCAGCTGGGCATCCCCGGCCAGAAGCCCGGCGAGAAGCTGTCCGACTTCGGCGAGCGGGTGAAGGAGGCGATGGACAGCCTGCAGGGCGCGGCCAAGGAGGCCCGCCAGTTCCAGCAGGCGGCCACCGAGATCCGTCAGGCGATCCAGTCGGTGCCGGAACTGGAGCCGCTGGCCCAGAACCTGATGATCGACCAGACGCCGGAAGGCTTGCGCATCCAGATCGTCGACCAGGATCGCGTGTCGATGTTCCCCGGCGGCTCCGGCCAGATGTATCCGCAGACCCGCCAATTGGTGCAGCAGGTGGCGAAGGCGCTGTCGAAGCTGCCCAACAAGCTGTCGATCAGCGGCCACACCGATTCCACACCGTTCCCCTCAGGTTCCGGCCGCGACAACTGGGATCTGTCGACCGAGCGGGCCAATGCCACCCGCCGCGCCTTGCTGACCGGCGGCATCGACCCGTCGCGAATCCAGGACGTCGTCGGCAAGGCCGACCGCGACCCGCTGGTCGCCGATCAGCCCAACAGCCCGCGCAACCGCCGCATCACCATGGTCCTGCTGCGCGAGACCCAGGCGGCACCCGCGGCCGGCGGCCAGTCCGGCGGCGGCGGCGCCCCCACCAAAGCACGATAAGTCTTCGGTGCCGCCGGTACTTTGGCGCTAATTTCCGGAATCGCACGCTTCCGAATTCTTGCTTTGTCATCGCGTCGCACAACGGCACGCGCGTTTGCCCTGTTCAAAGCGCGCGGCGTTGGGTCATACTTCCTGCACAATGCGACATGGCCGGGGCGATGCCGCCCGGCCCGCGATGATCGGTCAGATACAAGCGCGGGGGAGTCTGTGAGCGTACCCGAGGGCAAACCGTCCGACCTTTTGTCATCCTACAATCCTGGCCTGTACTTCGACGAATTGTTCGGAGCCATGGATTTGCCGGCCGAACATACGGCGCTGATCCGCCAGAGGCTGGCCGCGCTCGACTTCGATGAACTGCGCCGCCGTGCGCAGGATGCGGAGCGGGAGCTATACAATCTCGGCATCACCTTCATCGTCTATTCCGACAAGGACGCCGTCGATCGCATCCTGCCGTTCGACGTCATCCCGCGGGTGATCTCCGCACCGGAATGGAAGCATCTGGAGGCAGGCGTCACCCAGCGGGTCGCCGCGCTGAACCTGTTCCTGCACGACATCTATCATGACCAGAAGATCCTGAAGGACGGGGTGATCCCGCGGGATCTGGTCGAGGGGAACCATAATTTCCGCCCGCAGATGATCGGGCTGGACGTTCCCTTCAACACCTACATCCACATCATGGGCACCGATCTGGTGCGCGACCGTCACGGCACCTTCCGCGTGCTGGAGGACAATGGCCGCGTTCCGTCCGGCGTCTCCTATGTCGTGGAGAACCGCCATATGATGCAGCGGGTCTTCCCCGACCTGTTGCAGGACATCGGCATCCGCCCGGTGGACAATTACGGCCACAAGCTGCTCGATGCCATGATGGAGATCGCGCCGGTCGACGATCCGCAGGTGGTTCTGCTGTCGCCGGGCACCTACAATTCAGCGTATTTCGAGCACATCTTCCTGGCGCGCGAGATGGGCGTGCCGTTGGTGGAGGGGCGCGATCTGGTGGTGGACAACGACCGCGTCTTCATGAAGACGACCAACGGTCTGGCTCCGGTCCATTCGATCTACCGCCGGCTTGACGACGCCTTCCTCGATCCCAAGGCCTTCAATCCCGACAGCCTGCTGGGCGTACCCGGCATTTTGGAGGCCTACCGCAAGGGCAATGTCGCGCTGGCGAACGCCATCGGCACCGGCGTGGCCGACGACAAGGCGGTCTACTGTTACGTCCCGCGGATGATCAAATACTACCTGGACCAGGACCCGATCATCCCCAACGTCGACACCCGCATCTGCCGCGAGCCGGACGCCCTGCAATACACGCTGGACAATCTGGCCGATCTGGTGGTGAAGCCGGTGGGCGAGGCCGGCGGCTACGGCATCACCATCGGCCCGCGCGCCAGCAAGGCGGAGCTGGAGGATTGCCGGGCCAAGCTGCTGGCCGATCCGTCCAACTACATCAGCCAGCCGGTCGTCGACCTGTCGGTCTGCCCGACCGTCTGCGACGATGCCATCGAGCCGCGCCATGTCGATCTGCGCCCCTTCGCCATCACCGGCAAGAGCACCTGGGTCCTGCCCGGCGGCCTGTCGCGCGTGGCGCTGAAGAAGGGCACGCTGATCGTCAATTCGTCCCAGGGCGGCGGCTCCAAGGACACCTGGGTTCTGGAAGGTGGTGCGGCATGAACCTGCTGTCCCGTTACGCCGAGTGCATTTTCTGGATGGCCCGCTACATGGAACGGGCCGAGAATCTGGCCCGCATTCTGGACGTGCACGAAACCTTCGCGCGCGACACCCGTGGGGCCACCAACTGGTTCTCCATCGTCCAGCTGAACGCCGACGAGAAGGACTTCTTCAGCCGCCACGACCGCCCGACGGCGGAAGCGGTGATCCACTATTACATGTTCGACGCGCAGAACCATAATTCGCTGCTGTCGATGCTGCGGATGGCGCGGGAGAATGCGCGGACCCTGCGCCCCTGGATCTCGACGGAGATGTGGACACAGATCAACGTGTTCCACAACAAGCTGCTGGAGATGTCGGTCAAGGACGTGGCGACGCAGAACCTGTCCAAGGTCTGCACCTGGATCAAGGAAGAATGCCAGACCCACACCGGCATCACCGAGGGCACCTTCTACCGCGACCAGGGCTGGTATTTCTATCAGATGGGCAAGTATATCGAGCGGGCGGACCAGACCACGCGCCTGCTCGACATCAAGTACCACACGCTGCTGCCGTCGTCGGCCGAGGTCGGGTCCACGCTGGACGTCAGCCAGTGGACGACGGTGCTGCGCTGCACCGCCGGCTACCACGCCTTCCGTCGCGTCTATCCCCGCGGCATGTCGCCGACCACGGTCGCCGGCTTCATGCTGTTCAACGAGGGGTTCCCGCGCTCTGTCGTGATGTGCGTGCGGCAGATCGACGGGGTGCTGACGCGGATGCGCTCGCGCTACGACCTGCGCGGCGGGTCGGCGGCGATGGAGCGGGTGGACGAGCTGCTGGCCGCGCTGCTGTCCCGTCCGATCGATGCCGTGCTGCGCGACGGCCTGCACGAATATCTCGATTGGATACAGCTGCAGCTGAGCATCGTGACCACGGAGATCGCGCAAGCCTTCTTCGGCGTACAGCCTCCTCTGGCAGTTCAGAGCCAGTCGCAGTAAGCTCAGGTCCGGCGGAGGGGTTTCACGCTCCTCCGCCTCCTCCTCACTGTCGTGGTGGTTGTCGGTCAGAATGTCGGTCATCCAGCCGCCGCAGCGTCCATTGCAGCAATTCTTCCGGTCGGGGCCGATGCCCTGCCCCTATCTGCCCGGACGTGTGGAACGCAAGCTGTTCACCCGCCTGATCGGTCCCTTCGCGACCGAGGTGAACTCGACCCTGTCGCGCGCCGGCTTCCGCCGCAGCCACGACATCGTCTATCGGCCCGTCTGCCCCAACTGCCAGGCCTGCGTGCCGGTGCGCGTGCCGGTGGCGGAGTTCGTGCCGACCCGGTCGCAGCGTCGGGTGCTGAAGCTGAACGAAGGGGTGACGCTGGCGGAACGCCCGGCCTACGCCACGTCGGAGCAGTACCGGCTTTTCGCGCTCTACCAGAACTCCCGCCATGGCGATTCCGACATGGCCCGCATGGCGATGGGTGATTTCGCCGCCATGGTGGACGAGGGCAGGGCGGATACCAACCTGCTGGAGGCGCGGGACGAGCGCGGCCAATTGGTCGGCTGCATGCTGACCGACCGGCTGTCGGACGGCTATTCGGCGGTCTACAGCTTCTACGATGCGGCGCAGGACCGCCGCAGCCTGGGCACCTTCATGATCCTGGGCCTGATCGAACGGGCGCGGCTGGCCGGCATGCCCTATGTCTACCTCGGCTATTGGATCGCCCACAGCCGAAAGATGGCCTACAAGGCGAAGTTCCATCCGCTGGAATGCCTGGGCGAGGACGGCTGGCGCCCGGCCGGGATCGCTCGGGACATGGACGGACCGATCAGGAGTGGAGAGTAGAGGCATCGCCGCCGCACCAACGGCGATGCGCCCTTCCCAGATGACCGCCGACGTCAGGCTGCCTTGATGTCGCTCAGGAACTTCTCGACATCCCGGCGCATCAACTCTGCCTGTTTGGACAGTTCGCTGGCGGCGCCCAGCACCTGATCGGCGGAATTGCCGGCCTCGCCTGCGGCTTGATTGACCTGGACGATGCTGCCCGTCACCTCCTGCGTGCCGGCGGCGGCCTGCTGGACATTGCGCGAAATCTCGTTGGTCGCCGCGCTCTGCTCCTCGATCGCGGCGGCGATGCCGGTGGTGATGTCGTTGATGCGGCCGATGGTGCCGCCGATGCCGGTGATCGCCGTCACCACGCCATAGGTCGTCTGCTGGATGGCGCCGATCTGGCCGGCAATCTCCTCCGTCGCCTTGGCGGTCTGGCCGGCGAGACTCTTCACCTCGCTGGCGACCACGGCGAAGCCCTTGCCGGCCTCTCCCGCCCGCGCCGCCTCGATGGTGGCGTTCAGGGCCAGCAGGTTGGTCTGGCTGGCGATGGAGTTGATGAGTTCGACGACCGCCCCGATCCGCTGGGCTGCATCGGCGAGGCTGCGCACCGCGTCGCTGGTCTGCGCCGCCTCCGTCACCGCCTTGCCGGCAATGTCGGCCGAGCGGGCGATCTGGCTGCCGATCTCCCGGATGGAGCTGGCCATCTCCTCGGTCGCGGTCGCGACCGTCTGGACGTTGGCGCTGGTCTGTTCGGCGGCCGACGCCACGACGGTGGCCTGGCTGCTGGTCTGCTGCGCCATCGCCGACATGGCGTGCGCGGTGGCGTCCAGTTCCGACGCGGCCGATGCCACGGTGCGCAGCGCGGCTCCGGACGACGTCTCGAAGGAGGCCAGCAGACGCTCGATCGCCGCGGTACGCCGTGCCTTGGTCTGCTGTTCGACGGCCTCGGCGGCGGCGAGCCGGTCGGCCTCGATCAGACCGTCCTTGAAGATCTGGACCGCTCTGGCCATGGCGCCCAACTCGTCCTTCCGCTCCGTTCCATCGACGGCGACTGAAAGTTCCCGGTTCGCGAGACGGCCCATGATCGTGGTCAGCTTCTGGATCGGCCGAACCACGGTGGACAGCATGGAAACAGCGATGCCGATGCAGATCACGGCAACCAGGCCGGAAGAAACCATGATGAGGATTTTGCCGTTTTCGTACAGGTTCTGGCCTTGGTCAGCCGCCTTTGCGCCCTCGCGCGTATTGAAGTCGATCAGCTTCTGCAAAAGGCCTTTTGCCGTCCTATACTGATCTCTTGCCTGTCCACGGAAGACGGAACCGGCTTCTTCGGTTTGGTTCTTGCGCGAGAGTGGAAGCAGAACGGTTTTGCTGGTTTTCAGATAACCGTCCCATGCTGACTTGAACGCCCGATAGGTTTCGGTCTCGTATCCCGGCGTCAGCATGGCCGCATAGATCTTATCGGCCTGTTCGAAAGATTTAAGAATCTCCTCCAGGGTGTTTTCTTCGACGCGCATGCCCTCATCCGAGGTTGAGATGATGTGCGCACCCTCGTTGATGCGGTAGTAATCGAACAACGTGTAAAGATTGGCGACGGCAGCCACGGACGGAAGCCAATTGTTCCTGATTTCGAGAGACTTATCGTTCATCGACGACATCTGCAGGATAGAGAAGCCTCCAAACGCAATAAATATGATTATTACTGCTGTAAAGGAAGCGATCGACTTCATTCGAACCGTCATGTTCGATAGCCACGTCATTCCCCATCTCCTGCAAAATGCAACGGTGCTGATTGGAAAGGTCCTAAAACCGGCAGACACCATATCGCCACGCCTCTTTGGGCGTCTTCGATAGGGCATCCGACCGTCTGAGCAAGGAATGCGCCATCGGGCTCCGTTATGTGGAGTTGCAAGAAAAGCAAGGGCTTGGCCGGCGATGGTCGGTTTCATGATCGACCGGCGACCCATGCGGCTGGACCTGTGGTGTGGCGAAGTGACGCAGGCGCTGCGATTTGCGACGCATTCCGCAGTGCGCATCTACGGGATTCTACGTAGCTCCAACGTAGCCCTTGCCGCTGGGGGGCGGGAAAGGAATAGTCCCGTTCAATCCTATCTTTTGGTATACCCTCCAACCGAGAGAGGGTCGCTACCTGTCGCGCGCAGCGCGGCTGCAACAAAAGCAAAAGGGGACGGCCCAAGCCGCGCCCCCGCAACAGGGAGGTTTCTCCTTTGAGAGGTCTGCTCAGACTAAGTGGGCTGATCGATGCCATGAATGAAGGCATCGGCAAGCTCGCCTACTGGCTCGTGCTGGTCGCCGTCGTCGTCAGCTCCGTCAACGCGGTGGTCCGCTATGGGCTGAACACCAGCTCCAATGCGTGGCTGGAATTGCAATGGTATCTGTTCTCGGCTGTGTTCCTGCTGTGCGCCGGCTATACCTTCCTGCGCAACGAACACATCCGCATCGACATCGTGCTGGGCCGCTTTTCCAAGCGGGTACAGGCCTGGGTCGACATCTTCGGCATCATCTTCTTCATGTTCCCGATGACGATCCTGATCATGGTGCTGTCCTGGCCGATGTTCATGGACAGCTTCGTCACCAACGAAATGTCGAGCGATGCCGGCGGCCTGATCCGCTGGCCCGTGAAGCTTCTGGTCCCGGTCGGTTTCTTCCTGCTGACCGCGCAGGGTGTCTCGGAACTGATCAAGCGCATCGGCTTTCTCACCGGCCATCGTGATGAGCCGGGCGAGAAGATGCACAGCCATTCCTAAGGACCGGGAGCACCCCAGATGGTCGAGTTCGTAACCGCCAACATGGCGCCGCTGATGTTCGGCGCGCTGGTGTTCTTCCTGTTGATGGGTTTCCCGGTCGCCTTCGCGCTTGCCGCGAACGGACTGGTCTTCGGTCTGATCGGCATCGAGCTGGGTCTTCTGACCCCGGCACTGATGCAGGCGCTGCCGGAACGCGTGTTCGGCATCATGCGCAACGACACGCTGCTGGCGATCCCCTTCTTCACCTTCATGGGCTTGATCCTCGAACGATCGGGCATGGCCGAGGATCTGCTCGATACCATCGGGCAGCTGTTCGGTCCGATCCGTGGCGGTCTGGCCTATGCGGTGATCTTCGTCGGCGCGCTGCTGGCGGCGACGACCGGCGTGGTCGCGGCCTCGGTCATCTCCATGGGCTTGATTTCGCTGCCGATCATGCTGCGCTACGGCTACGACCGTCGTATCGCATCAGGCGTGATCGCCGCTTCGGGCACCTTGGCGCAGATCATTCCGCCGTCGCTGGTGCTGATCGTCCTGGCCGACCAGCTCGGCCGTTCGGTTGGTGACATGTATGCCGGCGCGTTGATCCCCGGCCTCGTGCTGACCGGGCTCTATACCGGTTACATCCTGCTCACCAGCATCGTTCGCCCAGAAATGGTGCCGGCGCTGCCGCCGGAGGCCCGGACCCTGCGCGGGTGGAAGCTCGTGCTGCGCGTCATCACCTCGCTGGTGCCGCCGCTGGTGCTGATCTTCCTGGTTCTGGGCACCATCTTCATCGGCATCGCCACCCCGACAGAGGGCGGCGCCATGGGCGCGGCCGGTGCCATTCTGCTGGCACTTGCCAAGCGGCAGCTGAGCTGGAGCCTGATCCGTCAGGCGATGGATGCGACCGGCAAGCTGTCATCCTTCGTGGTGTTCATCCTGATCGGTTCGACCGTGTTCGGCCTGGTGTTCCGCGCAGTGAACGGTGACCTGTGGGTGGAGCATCTGCTGATCAGCCTGCCGGGCGGCGAGCTTGGCTTCCTGATCGTCTGCAACATCCTGGTCTTCGTGCTGGCCTTCTTCCTCGATTTCTTCGAGCTTGCCTTCATCATCGTCCCCCTGCTGGGGCCGGTGGCGGACAAGCTGGGCATCGACCTGATCTGGTTCGGCGTGCTGCTGGGCGTCAACATGCAGACCAGCTTCATGCACCCGCCCTTCGGCTTCGCGCTGTTCTTCCTGCGGTCGGTGGCGCCGAAAACCGACTACCTCGACAAGATCACCGGGAAGAAGATCGCGAAGATCACCACCGGCCAGATCTATTGGGGTGCGGTTCCCTTCGTCGTCATCCAGATCATCATGGTGGCCCTCGTCATCTCCTTCCCGCAGCTGGTCGATGCCGGCCGCGACAAGGGACCGAAGATCAACCTGGACGACGTGAAGATCGAAATTCCGGCCTTCGACAACCAGGAGGTCGCTCCGCCCTTCGGCGCTCCGGCGCAGCCTGAGTCGAGCCCGAACGACGACATCATGAAACAGTTGCAGGGCAAGTGACGGCGACCGTCACAAGCTGGACAAGCAAAAGGGGCCGGTTCATCCGGCCCCTTTCTTTTTGATGCGTATTCACAGGGGAAAGGGTCAGCGTGACTTGGTGGCACCGGCCCAGTTGGTCGGCGCGGTTCCGGTGGAGGGGAGAGCCCCGCCGCTGCCGAGCGAAACCATGCGGTCGCTTCCGGCGACGGGCGGCAGGGCGGCGAACTCCTCCGCCGTCATACCGGTCAGGATCACCGCTTGACGATTGCGGGCGTAGCGCAGGTTGTCGCTGGCGACCACCACCTTGTGCTCGTTTGGGTAGCGCGGGGCGCCGACGGTGACGATCGCCTGTTCCACCCGGTTGGTCGGTCCGATCACGAGATCGCTGACGTTGCCGAGGATCCGGCGGCCGTCCGGCGTCTGCACGGTCAGTCCGACGAGTTCCACCGGTGGCTTGGTGGCCACTTCGGCCGATGGGACGCCGCCCATGTCGGAACTGGCGCAGGCGCCCAATACCAGAACCGGCAGGGCCAGAACCGGCAGGATTGCCAGAGCCGACAGGGTGGGGAGGGGCATGCGCAGGGAAAGGCGGCGGTGATCCATCGGTCTTGGCCCTTTTGCTGACGGCGCGGAAATGTCCGCCCCTAAAACAGCACGAGCGTGGCCGGAGGTCCCTCGCGCCGACGGGGTGACCCCATCGCCCGCAAAAGACCTCCATCCGGACAGGTCAGGTGAAGATGAAATCGTGACCGGCGCTCAGCCCGATCTGGTCCACGGTCAGCGACGAACCGTCGGTGAAGGTGAAGACCGAGGTCGAGCCGCTGCTGGTCATGCCCATCTCCCACGCGGCGTAGCCATGGAACTCGATCTGGTCGACCCCTTTTTCGAAATAGTTGACGGTGTCCTGCCCAAAGCCGCCGGGAGCCTGCTCCATCAGGAAGCGGTCGATCTGCCCGTCGGTGTAGCTGACCATCAGATCGTTGCCGGTGCCCGGCTGGAACAGGTCGGCGCCGCCGTCGCGATAGCTGTCGTACAGCGTGTCGTTGCCGGCGCCGCCGATCATCGTGTCGTCGCCGCGCATTCCCTTGACGATGTCGTCGCCGGTGCCGCCGTTCAGCCAATCATTGCCGTCGCCGCCGAACAGCTGGTCGTTGCCGGCATCGCCCCACATCGAATCGTTGCCGGCCTCGTTGCCGCCATAGGGATCGCCGAGCCAGTCGTTGCCGTCGCCGCCATGGAACTGGTCGTTGCCCAGCCCGCCGATCAGCGAGTCATTGCCGCGTTCGCCATACAGCAGGTCGTTTCCGCCGGCGCCGTTGATGCGGTCGTCGCCATCCAGACCGTCGAGCCGGTCGTCATAGGCGGTGCCGGTCATGGCGTCGTTGTTCGAAGTCCCCCAAAACTGGCGCATGGCGTCTCTCCATCAGTGCCGTTAACGTGCTGTTAACGATTAACCAGATGTTAACCATGGGGCCGGGCCGGTCGAAAAGCGATAAAGGGGCAGTACAAACGGGACAGGGAGAGATGACACAGATAACTGAACCTTGATTTGATTTATCATATTTAATGTTTCTTTATTCGACGCATTTGTGATCGAAAGCGGGATCTTTCTGTGATGGAACAGAGACTTTGTTCCTCTTATGGGCAGTTCCGAGCCGGCGGAAGGGCACAGGGCAGCCGGCCGAAGGCGATGCACGGACGGGGAGGGCAGTAGGCCGCAGGCAAATGCACTGTCGGAACGGATCGTCCGAAAGAGGATCGGCGGCGCAAATGCGCCTCCCGCTGTCCACGATTGCGGATCCGGGGGCCGGCACAAAAAATAACCGGGCGTCCATAAGGAGCGCCCGGCGCAGTCATATACAGGGAGGGTTAGAGACAAGAAGGTGTGTATACCCTTTGGCGGGGGTGCCGCTTTGATGTGGATCAAGAAATCCGGCGGCGGCGCCGAACCGCGTCCCCATGGTCCTCCCGCTCAGCCGTGGCTGTGCGAATGCCCGCCATAGAGAATTGACGGGTCGGTTTCGACCTCCTGGATCGTTTCCAGCTTTCCGGCCCGCCAAGCCCGATAAAAGCAGCTGCGCCGGCCGGTGTGGCAGGCGACGCCGTTCTGTTCGACGATCAGCAGCAGGGTGTCGCCGTCGCAATCCACCCGGAAATCCTTCAGCCGCTGCACCTGCCCGGAGGTCTCGCCCTTGCGCCACAGGCCGCCGCGCGACCGCGACCAATAACAGACGCGGCCGGTGGACAGCGTCTCCATCACCGCATCGCGGTTCATCCAGGCCATCATCAGGATTTCGCCGGTGCCCTCGGCCTGGGCGATTGCCGGAACCAGGCCGTCGGCGGTGAAGCGGATGGCGGCCAGCACCTCTTCAAAGGGGGTGGCGTCGATCGACGGTGTGTCCGTCATGGAAAATCACTCCTTCACAGGCCCGCCGCTCAGAGGGCGGCGGCCATCCGGCGGAAGCCGGCCTCGAGATCGCGGATCAGGTCGTCGGGGCTTTCCAGGCCGGCATGCAGGCGCAGAACCTGTCCCGGATCGGTCCAGCGGGTGGCGGAGCGCACCGCAGCCGGCCGCGTCGGCAGGATCAGGCTTTCGAACCCGCCCCAGCTGTAGCCCATGCCGAACAGCTCCATCCCGTCCAGCATCGCCGCCAGCGCCTTGCGCGGAACCTGATCGATGATGATGGAGAACAGGCCGCTCGATCCGGTGAAGTCGCGCTTCCACAACTCGTGACCGGGGAAATCGGGGCGGGCGGGGTGCAGCACGCGCGTCACCTCCGGCCGGGCGGCCAGCCAGTCCGCGAGCGCCAGAGCGCTTTCCTGATGCTGGCGCATCCGCACCGACAGGGTGCGCAGTCCCCGCAGGCCGAGATAGAGGTCGTCCGGCCCGCCGCAGACGCCGAAACGGGTGGCGGTCTTCTTCACCACGGTCCAGCTCTCTTCATCCCGGCAGGTGATGACGCCCAGCATCGCGTCGGCATGGCCGACCATATATTTGGTGGCGGCATGAATCGACAGGTCGACGCCATGGTCGAAGGGGCGGAAGAACAGGGGCGTCGCCCAGGTATTGTCGATCATCACCGTGGCGCCGACCTTTTTCGCCGCGGCGGCGATGGCCGGCACATCCTGCACCTCGAAGGTCAGGGAGCCCGGCGATTCGAGAAAGACCACGCTGGTGTTCGGCCGCAGCAGCGCCGAAATGCCGGCGCCGATGCAGGGATCGTAGAACTCGACCTCCACGCCATAGGGCGCCAGCGTCTCCTTGGCGAAGCGGCGGGTGGGGCCATAGGCGCTGTCGGTGATCAGCACATGGTCGCCGGCCTTGGTGAAGGCCGACAGTGCGATGGCGATGGCGGCGAGGCCGGAGCCGGTGTTTACCGCGCGATAGCCACCCTCCAGCGCCGCCGCCGCCTCTTCGAAGGCGAAGGTGGTGGGCGTGCCCATGCGACCGTAGTTCACGCTTGTCAGCATGTTCCGGTCGCTTTCCTCCAGCGCGTCCAGCGTCGGGAACAGCACGGTCGAACAGTGATAGACCGGCGGATTGACGATGCCGTGGTTGTTCCGCGGATCGCGGCCGGCATGAACGAGAATCGTGTCCTTCGTGACGTCCTTCATCGACTGTCCGTTTGGCTGGTGCGGCATCCCGGTGCGGCGGAGCCGAACATTGTGTCATTCCGAAGGCCCCACGGCCAACGCCGATTGCGCCGAAGTGCCGTCAGCGGGCGGTATAGTCTGGTATCACCACAAATGCACGGATGATTCGACAAGCGGGATCAACTTGATACACTCTTGTCCCACGCGCATGGCTGCGTCGCGATCCCCACAGGGGCGGCCCGCGAGGGAGCCCCGGGGTTCACTTGGCCGGCGTGGTCGGCGCGTCGTCAGACCGCTCAAATGCGAAGAACGCAAGAACAGGGTGGAGTTAATAATTATGAAGTCAGGGCTTCTCGCCGCCGCCGCGGCGGCCGTGGTCATTACCGCCAGCGCCGCCGCCGGTGCTGCCACGCTCGACACCGTCAAGCAGCGCGGCTTCGTGCAGTGCGGCGTCAATGCTGGCCTGCCGGGTTTCGGCAATCCCGATAGCGCCGGCAATTGGACCGGCCTCGACGTCGATTACTGCCGTGCCGTCGCCGTCGCCATCTTCAACGACCCGAACAAGGTCAAGTTCACCCCGCTGTCGGCGCAGCAGCGCTTCCCGGCCATCCAGTCGGGCGAAGTCGACCTGCTGTCGCGCAACACCACCGCCACGCTGACCCGCGACACCTCGGTCGGCCTGAACTTCGCCCCCGTCACCTATTATGACGGCCAGGGCTTCATGGTTCCGAAGAAGCTGGGCGTGAAGAGCGCCAAGGAGCTGAACGGCGCCACCGTCTGCGTCCAGTCCGGCACCACCACCGAACTGAACCTCGCCGACTATTTCCGCGCCAACAACATGACCTACAACCCGGTCGTCATCGAGTCGAACGACGAGGTGAACGCGGCCTACTTCGCCGGCCGCTGCGACGTGCTGACGACCGACGTGTCCGGTCTGGCCGGCACCCGCGCCGGTGTCGCGCCGGTTCCGGAAGACCATGTCATCCTGCCGGAAGTCATCTCGAAGGAGCCGCTGGCCCCGGCCGTGCGCCATGGCGACGACCAGTGGTTCGACATCGTGAAGTGGACGGTCTACGCCACCATCCAGGCGGAGGAGTTCGGCATCAACTCCAAGAACATCGACGAGTTCGCCAACTCCAAGAACCCGGACATCCAGCGCTTCCTCGGCACCTCGCCGGGCATGGGCAAGGCCCTGGGCCTGGACGAGAAGTGGGCCTACAACACCGTGAAGAAGGTCGGCAACTACGGCGAGATCTTCGACCGCAACGTCGGCCCGGGCACCCCGCTGAAGCTGGAGCGTGGCCTGAACGCGCTGTGGACCAAGGGCGGCCTGATGTACGCGCAGCCGTTCCGGTAAGGCGAACCACCGTTTGAAGGCCGCCCGTCGGGAACCTGCCGGGGGCGGCCTTCCGGTAGAGGAGCGGTCGCGAAGGGCGTCAGCGAAACGCCCGCGCATTGGACCGCATTGGGAGACATGTCGCATCCCCTACGGTGTGGGAAATGCCCGGAAAAACGTCCGGGACCGCGTGGGCACCGTATGGGGCGCGATGGTTGGGGGAGAGTAGTCCGTGGCGACCGAGACCCGGACCACCCAAGGCGCTCCGCCGCCGGGTGGCGTATCCATTTCCCTCAGCGACCCGACGTTCCGTGCCATCGTCTACCAGATCCTGGTGGTCGGCGCGGTCGTTCTGGTCGGCTGGTTCCTTGTTTCCAACACGCTCGACAACCTCGCGCGGCGCTCGATCGCGACCGGTTACGATTTCCTGGGGCGTGAAGCGGCCTTCGGCATCGGCGAGTCGCTGATCGACTATTCGCCGAAGGACACCTATGGCCGGGCCTTCCTGGTCGGCGTGCTGAACACGCTGAAGGTGTCGGTTATCGGCATCCTCCTGGCGACGATCATCGGCACGCTGATCGGCGTCGCCCGGCTGTCCAGCAACTGGCTGATCGCCAAGCTGGCCTCGACCTATGTCGAGATCATCCGCAACATCCCGCCGCTGCTTCAGCTGTTCTTCTGGTACGCGCTGGTGTCGGACGGCCTGCCGCCGGTGCGTCAGGCGCTGAACCCGATCCCGGGCGTGTTCCTGTCGCAGCGCGGCCTGCGCGTGCCGGTGCCCGCCGCCGATCCGGTCTGGGCGAACATGGGCATCGCCCTGCTGGTTGGCATCCTCGCCGCCTGGGGCGTGTCCCGCTGGGCACGGGCACGGCAGGATCGGACCGGGCAGCTGTTCCCCGCGGGCTGGACCGGGCTCGGCCTGATCATCGGCCTGCCGATCCTGACCTGGCTCGCCGGCGGCGCGCCGCTCGCCATGGACGTGCCGAAGCTGACCGGCTTCAACTTCACCGGCGGCGCCTCGATCTCTCCAGAATTCTTCGCCATCCTGACCGGCCTGACGCTCTACACCGCGGCCTTCATCGCCGAGGTGGTGCGCAGCGGCATCACGGCGGTCAACTGGGGCCAGACCGAGGCGGCGCGCGCGCTGGGCCTGCCGGGCGGTCCGACGCTGCGTCTGGTGATCCTGCCGCAGGCGTTGCGGGTGATCGTGCCGCCGCTGACCAGCCAGTATCTGAACCTGATGAAGAACAGCTCGCTGGCGCTGGCCATCGGCTATCCCGATCTGGTGTCCATCGCCAACACGACCCTGAACCAGACCGGTCAGGCGATCGAGGGCGTGACGATGATCATGGGCACCTATCTGGTCATCAGCCTCAGCATCTCGATCTTCATGAACTGGTACAACAAGCGCATCGCGCTGGTGGAGCGGTAACGGCCATGACCGACAACGTGCAAAGCGTCGGCCTGCCGGACGAGCGTCCGCCGGCCAACACCGTCGGCCCCATCGCGTGGCTGCGGAGCAACCTGTTCAACAGCTGGTACAACGCCATCCTGACCATTCTGGTCCTGGCGCTGCTGGTCTCGGCAATCCCGCCCTTCGTCGGATGGCTGCTGGTCAACGCCCATGGCTTCGATTCGAACTCCACGGTCTGCCGGCAGGATGCCGGCGGCGCCTGCTGGGGCTTCATCGGCGAGAAGCTGCGCTTCATCATGTTCGGGATGTTCCCGTGGGATGAGCAGTGGCGTCCGCTTCTGACCATCGGCATCTTCATCGCGCTGCTGGTCGCCAGCTGCGACCGCCGCTTCTGGAAGCCGTGGTTCGGGCTGGTTTGGGCCGCCGGGCTGACGCTGGTGGCGATCCTGATGTGGGGCGGCGTCTTCGGCCTCACCTATGTCGAGAACACGCTGTGGGGCGGCCTGCCGCTGACCATCATCCTGTCGGTGATCGGTCTGGCCGTGGCCTTCCCGGTATCGATCCTGCTGGCGCTGGGCCGGCGGTCGGACATGCCGGCGGTGAAGGTGCTGTGCGTCACCTACATCGAGCTGATCCGCGGCGTGCCGCTGATCAGCCTGCTGTTCATGGCGTCGGTGATGCTGCCGCTGTTCCTGCCGAACGGTGTTTCGGTCGACAAGCTGCTGCGTGCGCAGATCGCCTTCATCATGTTCGCCGCCGCCTATATGGCGGAAGCGATCCGCGGCGGCCTGCAGGCGATCCCGAAGGGGCAATATGAGGCGGCGGACGGGCTGGGGCTCAGCTACTGGCAGAAGATGCGCAAGATCATCCTGCCGCAGGCGCTGGCCATCGCCATCCCGCCGCTGGTGAACACCTTCATCAGCTTCTTCAAGGATACCTCGCTCGTCATCATCATCGGCCTGTACGACCTGCTCGGCACCGCGAAGGCCGCGCTGTCCGACCCGTCCTGGCGCGGTTTCTACCGCGAGGCCTATCTGTTCATCGGCGTGATCTACTGGATCTTCTGCTTCAGCATGTCGAAATACAGCCAGAAGCTGGAACGCGACCTGAATCGCGGCCATCGCCGCTAGATCAACGCCGTCAAGGGAGAAGCAAGACCCATGTCCCAGGCCATGTCCCAGGGCACCAAGCCGAAGCACACCCTCAGCGGCGAGGAGATCATCCGCTGCACGGGCGTCAACAAGTGGTACGGCGAGTTCCACGTCCTGAAGAACGTCAACCTCAATGTCCAGAAGGGCGAGCGCATCGTCGTCTGCGGCCCGTCGGGGTCGGGCAAATCGACGATGATCCGCTGCCTGAACCGGCTTGAGGAGCATCAGAAGGGCACGATCGTCATCGACGGGATCGAGCTGACCAACAACCTGAAGAACATCGAGTTGGTCCGCCGCGAAGTCGGCATGGTGTTCCAGCACTTCAACCTGTTCCCGCACCTGACCGTGCTGGAGAACTGCACGCTCGCCCCGATCTGGGTTCGCAAGATGCCGAAGGCGGAGGCGGAAGAGCGGGCGATGAGCTACCTGAAGCGGGTGCGTATCGCCGAGCAGGCCAGGAAGTATCCCGGCCAGCTTTCGGGCGGCCAGCAGCAGCGCGTCGCCATCGCGCGGTCGCTGTGCATGAGCCCGAAGGTGATGCTGTTCGACGAGCCGACCTCCGCGCTCGACCCCGAGATGGTCAAGGAGGTGCTGGACGTCATGATCGGGCTGGCCGAGGACGGCATGACCATGCTGTGCGTGACGCACGAGATGGGCTTCGCCAAGTCGGTCGCCGACCGCGTCATCTTCATGGACCGCGGCGAAATCGTGGAGCAGGACACGCCGGACGCGTTCTTCTCCAACCCCAAGTCGGATCGCACGCGCCTCTTCCTCAGCCAAATTCTAAACCACTGATCCGGACAGCAGGCCGGCGCTTCCGTCCGGCCTGCTATTTGGAAATAAAACACCTCGAGTTGGGGTGCGCGACGCAATGTCCTGTGGCGTCGCGCACCGGTTTGCGGTTCAATCGGTCGCCTGACGTGCTGTTCGACCGATCCGCTTACGGAGACCGAGGTTATGGACCTGCTCAGCCCCCGTCCCAGCGTTGGCCAGATCAAGCCGTACCGTCCCGCTCGCCCGCCTCGCGACGGCCGCCGGTGGATCGACCTGTCGCTGACCCACAATCCGCTCGGACCCAGCCCGCTGGCGCTGGACGCCTATTGCGAAGCGGCCACGCGCATCCATTGCTATCCGGATTGGGACCAGGAACCGCTGCGCCACGCCATCGCACGCCGTCATTCCATCGATGCCGACCGTATCGTCTGCACCGCCGGGTCGGAGGAGCTGATCCATCTGGTCGCCCAGGCCTTCGCCGGCCCCGGTGACGAGGTTTTGTGCCACGAGCGGGGCTATCGCGGATTCCTCAAGGCGATCCGTGCCACCGGCGCCACCGCGGTGGTCGCGGCGGAGCGCGACATGGTGGTGGATGTGGAGGCGATGATCGACCGCGCCAGCGAGCGCACGAAAATCTGCTTCCTCGCCAACCCCAACAACCCGACCGGCACCTACATTCCGGCCGAGGCGGTGCAGCGGCTGCGCGCCGGCCTGCCGTCGAACACGCTGCTGGTGCTGGATTCGGCCTATGCCGACTATTGCCGCCTGCCGGACTACAGCGACGGCACGGAGATCGTCGAGAATTCCGACAACGTCCTGCTGATCCGCACATTTTCCAAGATGCACGGGCTGGCGGGGCTGAGGGTCGGCTGGGGCTATGGTCCCGCCACGGTGATTGAGGCGGTGAATGCCATCCGCGGCGCCTTCAACGTCTCGCTTCCCGCCCAGCTGACCGCCGCCGCCGCGCTCAGCGACGCCGAGCATGAGGAGGCGACCTTCGCCCACAATGCGCGGTGGCTGCCCTGGCTGTCGCGCGAGCTGGAGCGGGTCGGGCTGCGCGTCTATCCCAGCGTCTGCAATTTCGTGCTGGCCCGTGTGCCGACCGATCCGTCGCTGGGCATCCAGGCGGTCATCGACCATCTCGCCCGCCGGGGCATCCTGGTGAAGCCGGTGACCGAGTATGGCCTGTCCGACTGCCTGCGCATCACCATCGGCCGGGAGGAGGAGAACAAGGCGCTGGTGATCGCGCTGGCGGAGATTCTCGGCTGACGAGGCCGGCCAGAGGCTGCGGCGGTACGACGCGAACGGATCGCGGAGATTTTCGCCTCTTTTGATGCAGATCAACGAACGGTCTATGCGCTTCCGGATAAGGTCCTTCTTGTCTCTAACCCTCCCTGTATCACTGAGCCGGAGCATCCGCATGGATGTCTCCGGCTTTTTTCTTTTTGGCGGGGGGCGACGGAAAGTGCCCGTCCGTTGACATGCATCAAAGCGGGGCGGGGTGGGTGGGCGTAGACCTATGACTGTCTCTAACCCTCCCTGTTTCACAGGAGGCCCCGGTTCCGGTGCCTCCTGTTTTTTTGTCCGGGTTCCGGATGGCGACGCCTATGAGGGCGGGCGCGTGCGGTTCCAGCGCAGCACCAGCCCGAGCACCGACAGCGGCACCACGATGACGGCGCCGATCAGGATGTAGGGCAGCGCCCAGCGGCCGGCGTCGATCATCAAGGCGACGATGTCCTGCACCGTCTGCCAGCTGTTCGTCAGGATGCTGGCTGGATCGATGTGCAGGAACGACAGCACGAAGCCGACGACGAAGCACAACACCAGCGTCCGAATGATCCAACCCACCAAGGCTTCACCTCACGCTCGTCATGGCGGAGCGTGCGCTCCGCCTGAAGCAACGCGCCGCCCCGCGACCGGGTTCCGGCGTCGTCAAACCTCCTCCCGCTCCACCGATAACGCGCGCGGCAGCTTGAAGACGATGTTCTCCGTCGCCGTGCGGAGTTCCTCCACCGTCACGTCGAACCGGGCGCGGGCGGCCTCGATGACCTCCTCGACCAGCACTTCCGGAGCCGATGCGCCGGCGGTGATGCCGAGACGGGCGACGCCGGCCAGCGCGTTCCAATCGATGTCGGCGGCGCGCTGGACCAGCTGGGCGGCCGGGCAGCCATGGGTCTTCGCCACCTCCACCAGCCGCTTGGAGTTGGAGGAGTTCGGCGCCCCCAGCACCAGCAGCGCGTCCACCTTCGGCGCGATGGCCTTCACCGCCGCCTGCCGGTTGGTGGTGGCGTAGCAGATGTCTTCCTTCTTCGGACCGGCGATGGCGGGGAAGCGGGCCTGGAGGGCGGCCAGGATCTCCGTCGTCTCGTCGACCGACAGGGTGGTCTGGGTGGCGAAGGCGAGGTTTTCCGGGTCTTGCACCTCGAGCGTCGCCACGTCGGCCACCGTCTCCACCAGCACCACGGCGCCGTCGGGCAACTGGCCCATGGTGCCGATCACCTCCGGGTGGCCGGCGTGGCCGATCAGGACGATCTGCTTGCCGTCCTCGTAATGCCGTTCGGCCTCGCGGTGAACCTTGCTGACCAGCGGGCAGGTGGCGTCAAGATAGAACAGCCCGCGTGCCTCGGCCGCCTGCGGCACCGATTTCGGCACGCCATGGGCGGAGAAGACGACCGGGCGGCCGTCCGGCACCTCTGTCAGCTCGTCGACGAAGACGGCGCCCTTGGCTTCCAGGCTTTCGACCACGAAGCGGTTGTGCACGATTTCGTGCCGGACATAGACCGGTGCCCCGAAGCGGTCGAGCGCCGTCTCGACGATCTGGATCGCGCGGTCCACCCCGGCGCAGAAGCCGCGCGGTGCCGCCAGCAGGATGGTCATGGGCCGAAGGGCTGGTGAAGAGGTCGTGGTCATATGCGCTGTGCCGCCCTTGCGTGGAGTGGGTCGCCCTTAGGTGGTCCTGCGCCGGACGGTCACAAGGGATAGAACCGCCGCGCGGTCTTGTGCCGGTCAAGCTGGGACACTAAAGTCGTGGTCCAACAGCCCGTTAACCGATCAGGCCGAACCGATGGACCGCCGCGACCGTAATATAGGAACCCCCGCCCGGAAAAGCCCGCTGGCGTCCCTCTTTGGGATGGGCCGCCCTGCGCTGCTCGCGGCCGGGGCCGTGCTGGTGCTTTCCGGCTGCTCCGGCATGGGGCTGGGGCCGACGAGTACGTCGGAGGCGGCGCTGGCCTGCCCGAAGGTCAACATCGTCCGCGACCTGCAGGAAGTGACGGTCTTCCGTCCCGGCGGCAAGGACCTGACCGATCTGGAGTCGCGCGCCGCCCTGGTCGATTTCACCGGCAGCTGCGACTACACCAGCAGCGGCGTCACCGTGAACGTGAACGTCTATCTGGTGGCCGAGCGCGGCCCGGCCTTGCCGGGCAACACCGCCAAATACCAGTATTTCGTAGCATTGGCACAGCCTGACGACACGCTGGTGTCGAAGGCCTATTTCGACACCGACGTGACCTTCGTCCCCGGCCAGCCGCGCGCCGGCACCCGCGAGGAACTGACGCCGAAGATCCCGCTGCCCAAGGACGCCAACGCCAAGGACTGGAAGATCTATCTCGGCTTCCAGCTGACGCCGGAGCAGCTGAACTTCAACCGGACGCAGATGAAGAAGTAGGAAACTTCGGGACTCTAGTCCGTCACTTGTATGAAAGGAGCGCCCAGCATGTTTTGGGCGCTCCCTCGACGTTACAAATCCAAAGCGGACAGTTTACGCCAGGCGGCTTGCGGTAAAGAAGGTCGCCGTCGGCGTACCGTCCAGAATGCCGTCGGTGACGATGGTGTTGAGCACCTTCATCTCCGCGTAATCGGTCGTCCCGTTCATGTAGGTCACGGACGTCGTGGCGGCATAGGTCGGGGTGGCGATGGGGGTGAGGGATCGGCACAAGGCAATGTTGGCGTCGTTGAGATAGAGTCCAGCGTAGATCGACCCGTTGGCACCGCAGTTCATCATCACCTGAGCATGCAGCAGATAGTAGCCGGCGATGGAAGGCTGGAAGCGGGAATTTGTGCCGTTGAAGGCGTTCCCGATATTGATGTCGGCCGTGGTCAGCAGAACCTTTGCCCAACTGTTGTTGGTGACGCCGCTCTGGCCGACATTGTTGCGGTGCGCCCGCACAACGATGGAGTTTTGCGTCGGGAGCGTTAGGTCGATGAAGGAACGCTCGTCCACGACCGCATCGTTGGTGACGGCGTCGGTCGTCGGCAGCAGCATCACGCGGGCCACCGGCAGCTTGCCGGCAGGGATCGCCGGCGGGGTCAGGCTGTTGGCGATGCCGGTGACGATGGCTGCGGCGCCGTTGACGCGGTCCACCACCACGCGGTCGATGCGAAAGCCGCTGGCCGGCGGCGCGAAGGGGCCGACCGACTGCGCGTTTACCTCGGTCAGGGTGGTGCCGTTCAGCAGATTGCCGGGGTCGAGCGCCAGGGTCAGGTTCGGCACGAGCTGGGCATGGGGGGCGAAGTTGCCGACGATGCGCTGGGACACCGCCCAGTTGGCGGCGGACTGGGACAGGTCGGACGGGTTGAAGGCCTGAACGGTCATTGCGCGCTCTCCACTCTGTCGATTGGGATGAGTCCCGCGAAGGACAACGGCTGGCCAGCACGGCGTGACGCGGTAAATGGGTTTGTATACCTATCCTGTCCGCTGAAAAGGAAAATTTCCAAAACTCGGATATTTCAACGACTTGGTCGTATCGGCCCTCAGTGCGCCGATTGACAAACCTGTCTGATCGCGACACTGTGCCGCCATCACGCCGATGATCCCTCGCGGGAGAGATCGCTTGTGAGCTTGTCGTAAATCGACAGGTCCGCAGGCGGCGCCGAAGGAGCAACCGCCCCCGGAAACTCTCAGGCAAAAGGACCGCAAGGGGATAAGGCAACTCTGGAAAGCAGCCTCGGCGCTCACCCGCCGCGACTCACCGAAGGAGTAAACCGGGTGCCCGGCTCGACCGGACGGCGGTGAATCTCTCAGGTCCAAGACAGAGGGGGCAGCTTCCTGCATCGATCCCGATGCGGGCGCTGAAACCTTGTCGGAGGACCCGCGCGTGACCGAGGCCGCAACCGCTCTCAAGACCACCCCGCTGCACGCGCTCCATGTCGAGCTTGGCGCCCGCATGGTGCCTTTCGCCGGCTATGACATGCCGGTGCAGTATCCGCTGGGCATCCTGAAGGAGCACCAGCACACCCGCGAGAAGGCCGGGCTGTTCGACGTGTCCCACATGGGGCAGGTCCGCCTGACCGGGGCCGATCCCGCCGCCGCCCTGGAAACGCTGGTTCCCGGCGACATCAAGGGGCTGGCCCAGGGCCGCATGCGCTACACGCTGTTCCTGAACGAACAGGGCGGCATCCTCGACGACCTGATGGTGACCAATGCCGGCGACCACCTGTTCCTGGTGGTGAACGCCGCCTGCAAGGAGCAGGACGTCGCCCACCTGCGCGAGAAGCTGGCCGACAAGGCCGAGGTGGAACTGCTGGACGATCTGGCGCTGATGGCGCTCCAGGGGCCGATGGCGGCCGAGGTGATGGCGCGCTTCGTGCCGGAAGCCGCCACCATGAAGTTCATGAGCTACCTGTCCGCCACCTTCAAGGGCGTGCCGGTGATCCTGACCCGCTCCGGCTATACCGGCGAGGACGGGTACGAAATCTCCTGCGACAAGGCCGACGCGGAGATGATCGCCCGCGCACTGCTGGCCGAATCGGAGGTCGAGGCGATCGGGCTGGGCGCCCGCGACTCGCTGCGGCTGGAGGCCGGGCTCTGCCTGTATGGCCACGACATCGACACCACCACGACGCCGGTCGAAGGCGCGCTGGAATGGACGCTGCCGAAGCGCCGCCGCGCCGAGGGCGGTTTCCCCGGCTACGACATCATCCACCGGCAACTGACCGAAGGCGCCACGCGCCGCCGCGTCGGCATCCAGCCGGAAGGCCGCCAGCCGGCCCGCGAGCACACCGAAATCCAGGATGCGAACGGCAATCGCATCGGCGAGATCACCAGCGGCGGCTTTGGCCCGACCGCCGGCGCGCCGGTCGCCATGGGCTATGTCGATATCGCCAACTCCGCGGTGGGCACGCCGCTGACGCTGGTGGTGCGCGGCAAGCCGCTGCCCGCCCGCGTCGCCGCCACGCCCTTCGTGCCGCAACGCTATTACCGGGGCTGACGCCCCGGCTTCGCCAATCACAAGCAACCGTGTCGAACAGGGAACCCTTCCGATGAGCAAGAAATTCACCAAGGACCACGAGTGGGTTCAGGTCGATGGCGATGTCGCCACCGTCGGCGTCACCGACTTCGCCCAGAGCCAGCTGGGCGACGTGGTGTTCGTCGAACTGCCCGAGGCCGGCCGCGTGCTGGAGCAGGGCAAGGAAGCCGCCGTCGTCGAATCGGTGAAGGCGGCCAGCGACGTATATGCCCCGGTCTCCGGCACCGTCGTAGAAGCCAACCAGGCGCTGGTCGATGACCCCTCGATGGTCAACAGCGCCGCCGAGGGGGAGGGCTGGTTCTTCAAGATCCAGTTGAAGGACGCCTCCGAACTCGATGGTCTGATGGACGAATCGGCCTACAAGGCCTTCGTGGAGGAATCCCACTAACATGCGCTATCTGCCCCTGACCGAGGCCGACCGGCAGTCGATGCTGGAGGCCATCCGCGCAACATCGGTCGAAGACCTGTTTCGCGACGTTCCAAAGGCGGCCCGTCTGGCCGGCCCGATCGGGGGCTTGCCCAACCATATGGGCGAGCTTGAGGTCGAACGGCTGCTCGGCTCCATGGCGGCCAAGAACCTGCCTGCGGGGAGCGTGCCCAGCTTCCTCGGCGCCGGTGCCTACCGCCACCATGTGCCGGCCACCGTCGATCATCTGGTCCAGCGCGGCGAGTTCCTGACCGCCTACACGCCGTACCAGCCGGAGGTGAGCCAGGGCACGCTGCAGGTCCTGTTCGAATTCCAGACCCAGGTTGCCCTGCTGACCGGCATGGATGTGGCCAACGCCTCGATGTATGACGGCGCCACCTCCTGCGCCGAAGCGGTGATGATGGCCAACCGCGTCACCCGGCGGAAGAAGGCGATCCTGTCCGGCGGCCTGCACCCGCATTACCGCGACGTGACCACCACCGACGCCCGCTTCATCGGCTTCGAGGCGGTGGCCCTGCCGGCCGCCCCGACCGGCGGCGAGGAGCTGCTGGCGCTGGTCGACGACAAGACGTCCTGCGTCGTCGTTCAGAACCCCGACGTGTTCGGCCATGTCCGCGACTACACCGACCTCGCCGCCGCCTGTCAGGCCAAGGGCGCGCTGCTGATTGTCGTGGTGACGGAGGCCCTGTCGCTGGGGCTGCTGACGCCGCCGGGCGACATGGGCGCCGACATCGTCGCGGCGGAAGGCCAGTCCTTCGGCAACGCGCTGAACTTCGGCGGCCCCTATGTCGGGCTGTTCGCGGTGAAGGACAAATATGTCCGCCAGATGCCGGGCCGCCTGTGCGGCGAGACGGTGGACGCCGACGGCCGCCGTGGCTTCGTGCTGACGCTGTCCACCCGCGAGCAGCACATCCGCCGCGAGAAGGCGACGTCGAACATCTGCACCAATTCCGGCCTGTGCGCGCTGGCCTTCTCGATCCATGTCAGCCTGCTGGGCGAGGCCGGGATCACGCAGCTGGCCCATCTGAACCACTGCAAGGCGGTCCAGATGGCCGACAAGCTGGCGGCGGTTCCGGGCGTCGAGGTGCTGAACGACGGCTTCTTCAACGAGTTCACCGTGAAGCTGCCGAAGCCCGCCGCCGCGGTGGTCGAGGAACTGGCCAAGCGCCGCATCCTCGGCGGCGTGCCGGTGTCGCGCCTCTATCCGGGCGAGATGGAAGACCTGCTGCTGGTCGCCGTCACCGAGACCAACACCGACGCCGACATGGACGCCTTTGTGGCTGCCTTGACCGAGGTTCTGGCATGAGCATGAACAACCAGGGCCGTCCGTCGGCCATTCCGGCCGGTGCCGCCTCCTTCGACGGCGTGACCGGCACCGTCACCGGCAACCGCGGCCTGCAGATCGAAGAGCCGCTGATCTTCGAACAGGACAGCGCAGGGCGCACCGGCGTCGACCTGCCCGACGTGCCGAAGGTGGCCTCGCGTCTCGGTGCGGTGAAGCCGCGCGCCAAGGTCGGGCTGCCCGGCCTTGCCGAGCCGCAGGTGGTCCGTCACTACACCCGGCTGTCGCAAAAGAACTACGCCATCGACAGCGGATTCTATCCGCTGGGCTCCTGCACGATGAAGCACAACCCGCGCCTGAACGAGAAGATGGCGCGGCTTCCCGGCTTCTCCGACGTGCATCCCATGCAGCCGTTCAGCACGGTGCAGGGTGCGCTGGAGCTGATGGACCAGTTGGCCCACTGGCTGAAGACGCTGACCGGCATGGCCGCCGTGACGCTGGCGCCCGCCGCCGGTGCCCATGGCGAGATGTGCGGCATCATGGCGATCCGCGCCGCGCATGAGGCGAAGGGCGATACGGGCCGCACCAAGATCCTGGTGCCGGAAAGCGCCCACGGCACCAACCCGGCGACCGCCGCCGCCTGCGGTTACAGTGTCGACGCCATCCCGGCGACCGCCGACGGCCGCGTCGATCTGGAGGCGCTGAAGGCCAAGCTCGGTCCCGACGTGGCCGGCCTGATGCTGACCAACCCCAACACCTGCGGCTTGTTCGAACGCGACATCATCGCGATCGCCGAGGCGGTGCATGCGGCCGGCGGCTATTTCTACTGCGACGGCGCCAACTTCAACGCCATCGTCGGGCGGGTCCGTCCGGCCGACCTCGGCATCGACGTCATGCACATCAACCTGCACAAGACCTTCTCCACCCCGCATGGCGGCGGCGGTCCGGGGTCGGGGCCGGTGGTGTTCGCGGGGTCGCTGACGCCTTACATCCCGGTGCCCTACATCACCCACGGCAAGGATGGCTTCGCGCTGGTGGAGAACGCCGGCGACGGTCTGGCCTTCGGCCGCATGAAGGCCTTCCACGGCCAGATGGGCATGTTCGTCCGCGCCCTGTCCTACATGCTGAGCCATGGCGCCGACGGGCTGTGGCAGGCCTCGGGCGATGCGGTGCTGAACGCCAACTACGTCATGGCGCGGCTGGAGGACGTGATGACGGCCTCGTTCGAGGGGCCGTGCATGCACGAGTGCCTGTTCGACGACCGCTTCCTGAAGGGGACGGGGGTCACCACGCTCGACATGGCGAAGGCGCTGATCGACGAGGGTTTCCACCCGATGACCATGTATTTCCCGCTGGTCGTCCACGGTGCCCTGCTGATCGAACCGACCGAGACGGAGAGCAAGGCCAGCCTGGACCAATTCGTCGACGCGTTGCGTGCGCTGGCCGAACGGGCGAAGTCGGGCGACGTGGCCTATTTCCAGGCCGCTCCGCGCCTGACTCCGCGCCGTCGTCTGGACGAGACCGCGGCGGCCCGCAAGCCGGTCTTGCGCTGGACCCCGCCGGTCGTGGTGAAGGCTCTGGCGGCGGAGTAAAGGGGTCGCAGCGGGTGCCCCCTCCCTAACCCTCCCCCGCTCTGGCGGGAGAGGGAACTCCGCCGCTTTGACAATTACGTCCCGCTGACAAGCGTCCTACCCCCTCTCCCGCGGAAGGCGGGGGAGGGATGGGGCATAGGCGCTAACATACCGGCTTCCTTATGAAGGGAGCCGGTATGTTTTCGGTCTGGCGTTTTCGTCGTCGG
>NZ_VTTK01000058.1:0-31443 GCF_008365135.1 Azospirillum sp. Sh1
GGTTTCAGCGCAACAGGGTAGCGGGTAGGGCCGAGATGCGGCAGGATCAGGCGGTGGCAGGTGCTACATAATACCGGGAATTTGGGTGGTTGGATCGCTGATCGACCGATGGCTGCGCGAACTCGTTCTGATCAGCACGGTAGTGTTCGCCCTCGCTTCAGCGGCGCTCAGCGTGTGGCAGGACAGTCCCACGGTGATCTACGCCGCGGCAATCAGCTGGGGCTTGGCCTTTGGTGGTGCTGCAACACTTTTCCAGACGGCCTCCGCCCGGGCCGCCGGTGAGTCGGCGGATGTTGCTCAGGCGATGATCGTTACGACTTGGAACATTGCCATCGCGGGAGGGGGTGTCGTGGGGGGAACACTCCTTGAAACGCTTGGCGCTACTTACTTTCCATGGGCCCTGATCACTCTCTTGATCCCGACGCTTGCCATGGCCTGGAAAGCGAATCGTCATGGGTTTCCATCGACCTGACATCGATGACGATGAGGGTGTTGACAGGCTTTCACCCACATCTTGGGAAAAGGCGGCGTGGCTCCAGACCAATCTGCCCGCCCTTGTCCATGGGGGGCCAAAGGCGAATTTCCAGCGCGGGAGTTCGCAGCCAGTGCCCGACTCGGTCCAACCCTGGCGGGCACCGATCAACTTTGACGCGCTCAATCCATGACGGCGCAGTTTGCCCCACGATCAACCCGATTTTCCGGAGAGCCAAAGAGAAAGGGGGGCGTCAGGATGGGATTGGTCACGTCATATCCTCGTCCCTGTTTCAGTCCAGCCAATGCGCGGCTGATACAAAGAATGTGGCGTTCGCCGTCGCTGTGATCCCCGCGTCTAGGACTACATTTCCATAGCCGCCAATTGTCGGATCAATCGCAACGGGAGTTTGTATTCGGGGTCAGGAGGGCAGCCGCCCCAGGGTAACCACCCTTCATCGACTTCCTCCCGGCCCTGGCGATGGCGTGTTCACGGTCAGCGGCGCGCTACGGTCATTTGGCCTTCGAGATCATGTCGCTCATATACTCGTTCAGGTCGCGAAAATCCTTGACCGTCCAGGCGAAAGCAGGCAGGCGGGCATTGTTTTCCCGCAAGGTTCTTGGAATCAGGTCGCCATTCGGACGGAGTATTACGGACGAAACGATGACGCCAGGATAATCAACTAGACGCTTCTTGAACGCGGGTGTCGTAAGATCGGGCGTCGGAGGATTGCTTTTATTGGCCAAAGGCCCAGTGCCCTTCACATCTTTACCGTGGCACATGGCGCAGCGGTTCATAAAAATCTGCTCTCCATTGCGACTGTCTGCAAAAGATATCGATGAAATCCAAAGTATAACTGACAACGCCGCGATGAGATTTACTCTGTTTCTCATAGTATTCTGTCCTTGATGATGCTGGGCCATATTGTATAAAATAATGACATAGCGGTTGCAATGCGTTTCCGTTCCTGTCAACTTTCTACCATTACGAAACTCCGAGGAAATTTGGGCTTCTACGCCTCCTTATCGCGGCAGCTTCTCCGCCGATCCGGCTAGATGTTTAGTCCCAAGAGACGCTAGGAGAGGAAGCGCTCTCGCAGGTACAGCCAGTCGCGCTCGACGGGGTTCAACTCGGGACTGCAGGGTGGCAGCGGCACCAGCGTGACATTGTCCAGCACGACCAGCGCCCGTGATCCGTGCCAGCCGGCTTGGTCGAGCACGAGCACCGCCTGGACGTCCGGTTCCAGGCTCCGGCAAGCTGGCGCGAAACCTGCCGGAACCGCGGCGCTGTCCGCCGCCAGCTTCGCCCGGATTGGAGGCTGGGACATGCACCCGGCTTCGGTCCGGCGGGCGGGACTGAACGGTCGCAGCGCTGGAAGACGCCCAGCGGCCCGCCACTGAAATCGCGATGCATGAGTCCTTCTCATGCATGGAGGCCGGATAAATCGTTTGTCGGAAACTGGCCGAACGCGGAGGTTTGGCCCGAGGCTTTCAGCATCGACAATGGAGGAATTGCCTTGGCAAAAGGAATTGAACGCTACGCGCTGGATGAGTCCTCGCCCTACCGGCCCCAGTTCCTGGAATCGGTGCGGGTGCCGGTCGATGGAACCGAATTCTTGATGCTGAGCGGGCTGACGCTGCCGGTCATCGACAACTCCGTGCCAAGTGACCAAGCCGGGGCCTATGGCGACACGGAGATCCAGACCCGCAACATCCTGAAGGAGTTGAAGGCCACGCTGGAACGGCGCGGCTATGAGCTGAACGACGTGGTCAAGGTCCAGGCCTTCCTGGTCGGCGATGCGCGGATGGGCGGGCGGGCCGATTTCCAGGGCTTTTCCCGCGCCTACGCCGAGGTGTTCGGCACCGCCGAAACCCCGAACATTCCGGTGCGCACCCGTGTGCAGGTGGCCGGACTGGTGGAGCCGGGCTGGCTGGTGGAGATCGAGGCGATGGCCGCCAAAGCGGGATGACGGCGGCCATCGTGACGGTCAGGCCGGCCCGTCCGGCGGCCCGCCGAACCGGCCGGCGATGGCGAGAACCAGATCGTCCGCGCCTGGCCGTCCGACGATCTGTATCCCCACCGGCATCCCGTTGCCGTCGCGCCCGGCCGGCAGTGCCAACGCCGGCAGGCCAAGCAGGCTGAAGGGGCGGTTGAAGCGTAGGAAGGCCAGGGTGGTGGCGCCGGCAATGGTCACGTCGTCGTCGTCGACAACGTCCAGACGCGGAGCCGGCCCGCCGATCACCGGACAGAGCAGGACGTCCGCCGCAGCGAAAGCCCCCTGGATCACCGCCGCCCGATGGGCATCGCGGTCGCGCAATGCCCGGTCGTAGGCGTCGCGCCCCACCTCGGCCGCCGCGACCAGACGCCGCCGCACCGCCGCCGGGTACCAGTCCGGACGCTCCGCCAGCCTCGTCCGGTGCAGGGCGGACGCCTCGAACGAGGTGATGGTCCCGGCGCAGGCGTTCAGCACATCGAGCGGCGGCAGGGCGACCTCGGCCGCCAGCGCTCCGTCCTCTGTCATCCGGCGCAGGACGGACTGGATGACCGCGGCGACCTCCGGCTCGACCCCGGTCCGGAGCCACTCCGTCGGCAGACCGAGACGCAGAGGGCCGACGCGCAGAGGAGCCTCGTGCTGCTCCCTGGACGCCGGGTCGCGCAACGCCGCGAACACCGCACGCAGCAGAGTGGGATCGCGGGCGATGAGGCCGATGACGTCCTGCGACGGCGACAGCGGCGCGATGCCGGGGTCGCTGATGGCCCCGGCCGTCGGCTTGAAGCCGAGGACGCCGCACAGGGCGGCCGGAATGCGCACCGACCCGCCGGTGTCGGTGCCGAGTGCGAAGGGCACGATGCCGGCCGCAACCGCCGCCGCCGATCCGCTCGACGACCCGCCGACGGCAAACCGCGCATCCACCGGGTTCAGCACCCGCCCGAAATAGGGGTTCAACCCGGTGGCGGCATAGCAGTGCGGGTCGAGGTTCAGGGCCCCGATGGCGATGGCACCCGCCGCCGCCAGACGGTCGAGCGCCACGCTGGTCCGCTCTCCACCCCAGCGATAGCCATGCCCGCCCCCCACCGTCGGCTGCCGCCCGGCGGTGACGAACACGTCCTTGTGGGCGAAAGGCAGACCCCAGAGCGCCGGTCGCGGACCGTCCGCCGAAGCCGCCGACAGAGCCAGCGCCCGCTCCTCCGCGTCGGGGAACAGCTCGATGAAAGCATTGAGCCGGCTGGCACGCGCCGCCGCCAGGGCGGCCGCGACAGCCTGGGCAGGGTCGCGGGGAGACGCGGGGATCATGCTGGGGTCCTTTCAACAATGGTGTCGCGGCGCAGGGGATGGCGGCAGTGGCACTCCCGAAACGGCCCCGTCTCCGGCGGGCGGAAACAGGGCCGTCCGACAGGGCGTCAGACGTGGCCGTAGCGTTCCAGCGCCTGCGCCAGGGTCAGGCCGTTCGACAGTTCCTCGCGGATGCGGATCTCGGTCGCGGTCAGCGCCTCCGATTCCGCCAGCACCTTCGGAACGATGGCTGCCGGGATGGCGAGCGCGCCGTCCTCGTCGGCCAGGATGAAGTCGCCGGGCTCGATCTTCACGCGCTCTACCGTGGCCCCGCGCAGGAAAACCGGAACCTGCCAGGCGTTGACCTTCCAGCGGCCGATCGACTGCACCGGCGTGCGGTAGCGGGCATAGACCGGGAAGCTGTGATGGCCGAGCCAGCGCACGTCGCGGATGCCACCGTCGACCAGTGCGCCGGTGCTGCCGCGCTCCTTCATGCCGATGGCGATCAGCTCGCCGAAATAGCAGATGCCGTCGCCGTCGCCGCTCCACACCGACACCTCGCCGGGCGACAGCCCCTGGCAGGCCGCCATCTTGTCGGCGTCGCCGCCCAGCGGATAGGGTGTCATCTGGCCGCGGATGGTGTAGGCCCAGCCGGCCAGCCGCCCGGCGGTGGTAGGATAGGGCATGAATTCCGCTGCTAGCCCCTGGTCGGGCCAGCCCATCACGTCGAGCACGTCGGCGACGTTGGAGGTGTCGACGGCCAGGAAGCGGGTGCGGATGTCCTCGCGCTGCGCGGCGGTGAGGACCGTGTCGGTGCTGCTGCTCATGCTGGGACTCCTTCGGACTGTCAAATGCTGGGGATGTAGCCGCCGTCCACCCGCAGGGTGGAGCCGGTGACATAGGCGGCGCGCTCGCTGGCCAGGAAAGCGACGGCGTCGGCGTATTCGCGGGGCTCGCCGTAGCGGGCCATCGGGATGGCGGCGGTGCTCTCGGTGACGACCTCGGCAACCGGCCGCCCCTCGCGCGCCGCCTTGCTCTCGTCCAGGAAGCGGATGCGGTCGGTGGCGATGCGGCCGGGCAGAACGACGTTGACGGTCACGCCGTCGGCCGCCACCTCGCGGGCCAGCGACTTGGACCAGCCGACCAGGGACAGGCGCAGCGCGTTGGACAGGGCGAGGTTGGGGATCGGCGCGACGACGCCCGACGAGGCACTGGTGACGATCCGGCCCCAGCGCCGCTGCCGCATGCCGGGCAGCACCCGGTCGGTGATGCGGATGACCGACAGCACCATCGCCTCGAATTGCGCCGACCAGATGCGGGGATCGACGCCGCTGGCCGGCGACGGCGGCGGGCCGCCGGTGTTGTTGACCAGGATGTCGACGCCGCCGAACCGCTCCTCGGCCAGGGCGACGTTGCGCTCGACGGCGTCCGCGTCGCCCAGATCCCAGATGACGGGCAGGCAAAGCGTGGCAGTTTCGGCGATGGCGGCGCTGGTGGTGGCCAGCGATGGCGCGTCGCGGTCGGCGATGACGAGGTTGGCGCCTTCGCGCGCCAGACCCAGGGCAATGGCGCGGCCAAGCCCGCCCCCGGCGCCCAGCACCAGCGCAGTGCGGCCGGAAAGTCCGAGATCCATGACGAATCCCCCTTCTGTTTTTCGTTTCTTGCTGAAACCAGGCGCTCAGGAACCGACGCGCAGCGGCGCGCGCAGCTTGCGCAGATAGGCCAGCACCGACAGGGCGGTGATGCGGCCGGTCTTCGGGTTGTCGGTCGGGATGTTCTCGATCGCCATGGTGAAGGTCGCCGAGTCCGCCTCGACCTCGATGCGGTGGGTGTTGCGCTCCAGCGCCGGGTCGGCCCAGATCTCCAGCGTCGTGCGGTCGGGGCCGATGCCGGCCAGCGACAGCGCCACCGCGACGTTCAGGTTGGCGGGGAACCCGATCGCCGCCTCGCGCGGGGTGCCGTGAAAGATGCGCAGCGGGCCGGTGATGTCCTCGATGGCGATGTTGTTCTCGACCAGATAGGGGGCGCCGACCAGACCGCGCACCGGCTTGCGCGTCACCATGCGCACCGCGCGGATTTCCCCCTCGGCCGCCGCCGTCACCGCGTCGAGCCCGAGCAGCGCCCCGGTCGGCACGACGATCTGCCCGCCATGGGCACGGGCGGTGGCGACCAGCCCTTCGTTGGCCAGCAGGGCGCCGGAGCTGAGGACCACCGCCGTCTTGCCGGCGCGGAGGAACGGCTCGACGATGGCCGGAAGCAGGGCGGCGGGGGCGCATTCGACCACGAGGTCGGCGAGCGGCTCCAGTTCGGCGATGTCCACCACCGGCACCGGGTGGGTCAGGGCGGACAGGCGGTCCGCCGCCGCCGCCTTGTCGCGGGCCGAGACGGCGGTCAGGACGCAGCCGTCGAGGCCCCCGTCGAGCGCCTCGACGATCTTCAGGCCGACGGCGCCCAGGCCGGCAACGGCGACCCGCAGCGGGGGCAGAGCGCGGGCGTGCGCCGGGGTTTGGGACAGCCCAAGGGGCGTCTCAGTCATGATGGAACCTTTCGGATGGGAGCCGGCCCGAGGGGGCCGGCGTCAGGAACGGGTCAGGGGCCGGTGGTGGCCGGCGGCGGCGTCAGCCCGGCGAAATGGTCGGCGATCTGGCCGGCGGTGGCGAACCAGACCTCCTCGCGGTGGGCGTCGAGATGCTCCAGCACCCGGCGGAACTGCTTGATGCGGAAGGGCTGGCCGATGATGAAGCTGTGGATGGTGATGCCGTAGGCGAGCGGCTGGTCCTTCGACTGGCTCAGCATCTCGTCGAAATTGTCGATGGCCATGTCGGCGAAGGCCGGCGCCGTGCCGTCATGCAGCACCACCATCGGCACGTCGTTCACCTCATGGGGATAGGGCACGCTCAGCAGCGGCCCGCCGGTGGTCCGCATCCACACCGGCTGGTCGTCCATCGGCCAGTCCAGCGTGTAGCGGTAGCCGGCTTCGGCCAGCAGATCCTCGGTGTTGGCGCTGGGGTGGGCGCCTGGGCTCATCCAGCCGGCGGGGGGCTTGCCCTCGTGGCGGCGGATGGCCTCGGTCGCCTCGGCGATCAGGCGGCGCTCCTCCTCCAGGCCCATGCCGTTCTGGTGCTCGCCGTTGGTCCGGCCATGGGCGACGATCTCGTCGCCGCGGTTCCTCAGGGCCGCGACCAGCTCCGGGCAATGCTCGTAGCATTCGGTGTTGAGCAGCACGGTCAGCGGCAGGCGGTGGGCGTCGAACAGGTCGATCAGCCGCCAGCCGCCGACCCGGTTGCCATATTCCCGCCACGCCCAGTTGTAGCTGTTGGGATGGCTCAGCCCCGGCGAATAGGGCAGCCCGAGGCCGCTGCCGTAAGGGAAATGCTCGACGCAGAGCGCCACATAGACGGCCAGCCGCTTGCCGCCCGGCCAGGAAAAGTCGGGACGGTCGGTGATGGCGGAATAGGGAAAGCGGTTGTGGGAGGGGAGCATCGCTTGTCCTGCCTTCGGTTCGATATGGTCAGGGCCGGTAGTCGGCCGGGGCGACGACAGAGCTTAGATCGACCTCACCCAGCGTGTCCGAGGTGACGAGCAGCGCCGGCAGCACGACCTTGGCTTCGACCGGCTTCTTGCCGGCGGCGGCCAGCGCCTGGGTGAAGGCGGCACGGCCCTGCGCCACCACCTGCTGGATGGAGGTGCAGGCCAGTTCGCGGTTCTTCAGCAACTGCTGCGCCGTCGGGCTGAAGTTGGAGGCGGAGACCCGCACCGCCGGCATGCGCCCGGCCGCCTTCATCGCGGCGACCACGCCGGCCGCCATGTCGTCGGTGGCGGCGTAGACGCCCTTCAGATCGGGAAAACGCTGGGTCCAGTCCTCCGCCGTGGTCAGGGCGGCGTTGCGGTTGTCGGCCAGCCGGGATTCGGCGACGACCGTCACCCCCGGCGCCTCCTTCGCCAGCGTCTCGCGGAAGCCCTTGGCCCGCAGGTCGGACCAGGCCTGCCCGGTCGGTCCCGCCATCATCGCCACCTCGCCCTTGCCGCCGATGGCCTGGGCCAAGCAGCGGGCCTGGAGACGGCCCATGTCGTAATGGTCGGCGCTGACCGTCGCGCTGAGCCGGTCGCTGTTGGGCGGCGAGGAGATGCCGATGACCGGGATGCCGCGGCCGATCGCCTGCTCCACCACCGCCCGCACCGCGTCGCCGTTGGTGGCGCCGACGATGATGGCGGCGACGCCGCGCTGGGCCAGATCCTGGATCTGGGCGATCTGCTGGCTGGTGTTGGCGTCGCCGCCTGCGTTGAGCTTGACCAGCGTGACGCCGGCGGCCTTGGCCTCCTGCTCCGCCCCGTAGACGGCGGAGATCCAGAAGGACGAGGCGAGGTTGGGAATGGCGAAGCCGATGGCCTTGTCCTGTGCCAGGGCCGGCGCGGTGGAGAGCAGGAGGGCGGCGAGGCTTCCGGCGAAGCGGATCGGGGAGCGGGTCATGTCCGTGTCCTTGATTGGGAGTGGAAGGACGGCAGAGAGCGCAGAAGCGTTTCGAGAAGGCCGGAGGCGATGATGACCACCCCGACGGCGATCTGGGCGACGAAGGGCGAGACGCCCTGGAGGTTGAGACCGGTCAGCAGCACCTGGATGAAGGCGGCTCCGGTCACGACGGCGGCCACGCTGGCGATGCCGCCGCTGAGCGCGGTCCCGCCGATGACCGCGGCGGCGATGGCCTGAAGCTCCATCCCCGCCCCCTCGGTCGGCAGACCGGAGCCGGCGCGAACCGTCATCAGCACCCCGGCGAGGCCGGCGAACAGGCCGCACAGGCCATAGGCCCAGAGCTGGACGCGCCGGGTGTCGACGCCGACCAGCGCCACCGCCTCGGGGTTCGATCCGGCCATCAGGATGCGCCGGCCGGCGAGGCTGCGGCCGACCAGCAGGGCGGCTCCGACCGCCAGGACCAGCGCCGCCCAGCTGGCGGCGGGCAGGACCGGCATCGGCTCGAAGCCGAGACGGGTCACCGCGCCGGCCGCGTCGAGCGGCACCACCTGCCCGTCGCCGGTGATCAGAAGCGACAGGCCGCGCACCGCGATCAGGCTGCCCAGGGTGGCGACCACCGGCTGGAGGCCGAGCGTGCCGACCAGCGCGCCGTTGACCAGCCCGCAGAGCAGCCCGGCCAGCGCCCCGGCGGCCAGTCCGGGCAGGCCCCAGCCGTTGCAGGCCATCGCCGCGCAGACGCTGGACAGGGCGGCGACGGCGCCGACCGAGATGTCGAAGCCCCGGGTCGCCAACACGAACATCTGGCCGATGGCGAGCAGGGCGAGGACCCAGACCTGCGCCCCGATGTTGGCGGCGTTGCCCAGGCTGAGGAAGCGCGGCGCGGTGGCTGTGAACACCGCCACCGCCAGGATCAGGCAGAGCGGCGCGACCCGGAAGGGGACGGGAAGGACGGAGCCGGCGGCGCGCAGGCCATCGGCGGAGCGGCGCAGGAGACGGGCGCTCATGACCGGTCCTCCTCTGGCTGACGGGCGGGCCGAACCGGCAGCAGCAGGAGCAGCCGGGGCACCTGCTGGAGGATCACCGCGCCGAGGATCACGGCGGCGATCATCAACTGCTGGTAGGGGACGGGCAGGTTCAGCAGCACCACCGCGTTGTTCAGCATGGCGATGACCAGCACGCCGCACAGAGTCTGCACCGCCCTCCCCTGCCCGCCCGCCAGCGGGATGCCGCCGACGGCGCAGGCCGCGATGGTCTCGAAGGGCAGGTTGGGAGCCAGGCCAGGCTGGCCGGAGGCGACCCGGCTGGTCAGGATGGCGGCGGCAAGCGCACAGAAGGCGCCGGCCAGCAGATAGCCCGCCAGCACCACCCGCCACACCGTGATGCCGGACAGCCGCGCCGCCGTGCCGTTGGCGCCGACGAGGTACCAGAGCCGGCCGGCGCGGGTGTGGGCGAGCAGCAGGTGCAGCAGGGCGAAGCTTGCCGCCGCCGCCAGGATCGGCACCGGGATGCCGGCGACCCGGCCGCGCGCCGGCCAGGAGAAAGCGTCGCTTGGGGGTGCGTCGATCGGCAGGCCGCCGGCCAGCACCGCCGCCCCGCCGCCGGCCACCATCAGCATGCCGAGCGTGACGAGGAAGGGCGGCAGGGAAAAGCGCGCGACCAGCGTGCCGTTGACGAATCCCACCAGCAGCACCGCCGTGGCACCGGCCGCGAAGCCGCCCGCCACCCCGGCGGATGGCAGGGCCAGCACCGTCACCACGCTGGCCAGCGCCGCCGACGCCCCGAAGGAGAACTCGATCCCGCCGAGGATCAGCACGATGGTCTGGCCGCAGGCGGCGATGCCGAGGATGGAACCGACCCGCAGCAGATTCTCCAGATTGCCGGCGCTGGCGAAGCGCGGCACTGCCAGGGCGAAGACGCAGAACAGCAGCAGGACGACCCAGACGGCGGCGGGCGGGTTGAGACGGCCGGAGAAGCGGCGCGGCCGGGCGCCGGTCAGGGCCATCATGCCGCCCTCCGTCCGGCCAGCCGGTCCATCAGGGCGGCGCGGCCGGTGCCGCGCGGCACTTCGCCATCAAGGCTGCCATGCCGCACGACCAGGATGCGGTGCGACAGGGCCATGACCTCGTCGAGGTCGCTGGAGGCGACGACGACGGCGACGCCCCTGCCGGCGGCCTCGACCAGCGCGTCGTGGATGGTTTCCCGCGCGGCGATGTCGACGCCCCGCGTCGGCTCCAGCACCACGAGGACCCGCAGGTCCGGCACCGCCAGATTGCGCGACAGCAGCAGCTTCTGCTGGTTGCCGCCGCTGAAACCGGCGGCCGGACGCTCCGGCTGGAAGGGGTGCAGGTTCAGCCGGCGCAGCCAGGGCATCAGCGCCGCCGCCTCGCCGCCCGGCCGCAGCAGCCCGCCGCGCGAGAACAGCGCGACGGTCGAGGAGGACGCATTCTGGAGCGCCGCCAGCGGGCCGAACAGCCCCTCGGCGTGGCGGTCGGCCGGGACGTAGCCGACACCGGCGGCGACGGCCCGCACGCGGTCGCCCGGCGGCAGCGCCTCCCCCCGCACCGCGAGCATGCCGGCGGCGACCGGCCGGGCCCCCGCCAATGCCGCCGCCAGCTCCAGGGCGCCCGAACCGACCAGCCCGGCCAGCCCGACGATCTCGCCCGCCCGCACGGTTATGTCGGCCGCAGCGTCCGCCGGCCCCAGCCGCAGCCCGGTCGCGGTCAGCACCGGGGCCCCCGGCTGCGGCAGCACGCGGTCGCCGGACTCCACCATGTCGCCCAACATGGCGCGGATCAGCTCGGCGCGGGTCTGCGAGGCCAGCGGCTCGGCATCGATCACCGCGACGCCGTCGCGCAGGACGGTGACGTCGTCGGCCAGCGCCTCGATCTCGTCGAACTTGTGGCTGATGAAGAGGACGGCGGTGCCCTCCGCGCACAGGCGGCGGACCACGCCGAACAGCCGGTCGGTCTCGTCATGGGTCAGGGCGGCGGTCGGCTCGTCCAGCACCAGCAGCGTGCAGCGCTGCCCCAGCCCGCGGGCGATCTCCACCAGTTGGCGCTCGCCGACCGACAGCCGCTCGACCGGAAGATCGAGGTCGCAGCCAAGGCCGACCGCGTCCAGCCAGGCCCGCGCCGTGGCGCGCGGCACCAGGGCCGGCCGGGCGCGCAGACCCGCCGCCCCTGCGATGGCGAAGGCCGACAGGTTCTCCAGCACCGACAGATGGGGAAACAGGCTGAGATGCTGGTAGATCGGGATCACCCCGGCGGCAATCGCCTGCCGCACCCCGGCGAAGCGGGTCGGAATGCCGTTCAGCGCGATCCGCCCGCGGTCGGGCTGGATCGCCCCAACCACGATCTTCACCAGCGTGCTCTTCCCGGCGCCGTTCTCGCCAAGAAGCGCATGGACCTTTCCCGGACGCAACCGCAACGAAGCGTTGCGGAGCGCGCAGGTCGCCCCGTAATTCTTGGCAATGCCGCTGACTTCGAGCGTCCAATCCTTGCCGGGATCGCCCCTTGTCTGTCGTGTCATGGCTGTTCGTGTCACGGTAACCCTCGCGCTTGCCCTGTTTCTTTTGAACTCTGGCGGTTCAGTGACAGGAAGCGTGCCGGAGGACGCCGGCCCTCACAAACGACTTGTTCGGCCCTCATGCATGACCTACGCTCATCCATGGGAGGCCATGCATATGCCGAAACGACCGCTGCCGCCGCTCAACACCCTGCGCGGGTTCGACGCCGCCGCTCGCCACCTCTCCTTCACGCTGGCCGCCGACGAGCTGCACCTGACCCAGGGCGCGATCAGCCGGCAGGTGCGAGACCTGGAACTGGCGCTGGATTGCCAGCTGTTCCGCCGGATGACCCGGCGCATCGAGCTGACGCCGGAAGGCGAGGATTTCGCCCGCACCGTCCGCGATTGCCTGGGTGAGTTGGAGCGCTCGGCGCAGCGGATCGGCCGGTCGCGGACGATGCGCACATTGACCATCTCGATCCTGCCGACCATCGCGTCGCTGTGGCTGATGCCGCGCCTGCATCTGTTCACCCAGGCCAACCCCGGCGTCGAGGTGCGGATCATCTCGTCGATCGAGCCGTCGAACCTGCTGGCGCACGAGGCCGACATCGCGATCCGGGTCGGCCGCATCCCGGGCCGCCGCTATGAGCGCGGACAGCCGCGCATCGACCTGGACATGGTGACGAACTGGGACGGCGTGCAGGCCGACGAGCTGTTCCCCGACATCCTCCGCCCGGCCTGCGCGCCAGCACTTGCGGGCGAGGCGGTGCTGGAGGACGGGCGGCCGGTGGTGCGCCTGCCGCTGATCCACACCTCCAGCCGCCGGCATGCCTGGCCCGACTGGCTGAGGGCGACCGGCGGACAAGCCGTCGCCGGAACCGGAGGCGAGCTGGAGTTCGGCCATTTCTTCATGTCGCTGGACGCCGCCCGCCAGGGCCGCGGGATCGCCATCGTGCCCGACATCCTGCTGGCGCAGTACGACCGCCGCGACGAGCTGGCGATGCCGCTGCCGTCCGAGCTGCGCAGCGCCGGCGAATATTACCTGCTGATTCACGAAAGCCGGTTGGACGATCCCCGGACGCAGGCCTTCCGCGGCTGGATCCTCGCGGAATCCCGCAAGGCGCGCGATGGGCTCGCGTCCACGGTCGACCGGTGCGCCAGCACCTCTCTTTCGCAGCTTTCCGCTCTTTAGGGTTCCGTCGGGTGTCGCGCCAAGTCTGAGTACCTGTTCGCGACTTTGGCGCAGAACTCGGCCTGCTGACGGATTTTGCCCTGAGACGATGGAGATCAGGCGATCTTGAGGGTGTTGGTGCACGGAGGCAGGGATGAGCGGGTTTGCCGGTGGCGAGCCGTCCTATAGAAGTCCGTCTCCGCTCCCTCTCCCCTGGATGATCAGCTGCCGGCATGCCGAACAAACACAATGACGCCCGGCGCCGGCGTGTTGCAGCGAGGCGACGAGTTCCGGAGATCGCCCCGCCCCACCGCCGATCAGGTGACGCGAACGGAGTTCGGGCGTCCGAGGTCGAGCATGCAGTTGAGCACGGCGGCGCCGATGGCGATCTCGGTGGCCTGCGCCGCATCAGAGTGGAAGCGCAGCGCCGGTCCGAGGACCTGCTTCCAGCGACCGATCTGTCCCTCGACCTTTGCCCTCTGATTGTAGCCGCTACTCCGCTGCCAGGCCATTCGCCCGGTCTCGGCGATCACCTGGAGGTGGCGGTCGCGCTGGGTGGGCGCGGTCGCGGCCGTCTCGCTGAGCACGGCATCGGCCCGGGGCGGCACCACCACGGCCGCTTCGGCATGGCGCTCGTGCACGGCGGCATAGACGCCCATGCGATCATAGGCACCGTCGCCGGTGAGCGCCGCCAACCGGCCGGGGACCTGGTCGAGCAAGGGACCGATCTGGGCAGCGTCATCGATGGCGCGGTCGCTCAGCGTGGCGGCGACGATCCGGCCGCTCTGCGCATCCACGCCGACGTGCAGCTTCTTCCACGAGCGCCGTTTCTGGGTTCCGTGCTTTTCGATCAGCCACTCGCCCGGTCCGCACAGCTTCAGCCCGGTGCTGTCCACCAGCAGGTGAATGGCCCCGCCGGTTGAGCGCGGCACTTGCGGCAGCGTCACCGTCCGGGCGCGCCGGGCGAGGGTCGAGTGGTCGGGCACCGGCAGGTCGAGGCCGAGCAACTGCAGGACGGAGGCGATCACCCCTTCGGTCTGGCGCAGCGCCAGCCGGAAGACGGCGCGCAGCATCAGCCCCGTCATGATCGCCAGGTCGGAGTAGCAGGGCTGTCCGCCCGGCGTGGTGCGCGGTGCCGCCTTCCAGCGGGCGATCGCGTCCTCGGTGAACCACACGGTCAGGCTGCCGCGCTGGCGCAGGGAGGCGTCGTACTCGGCCCAGTTCGTCACCTTGCGTTTCGGTCGCGGGATGTGATGACGGCGAGCGGCGTTCGCCTTGTGCGGCATCGCGGGAAATCCAGCTGACGAAGAACGGCGCCCCGACCTACCCCACCAGATCCATCCGTGCAACAACGCGTCCTCAGCCATCACGGCGGCTGCCATGTCGATGAGCTGCTTTCCTTCTGGTAGCAGTCGACGTGCTTCCGAGTGTCCGTGCTGCAATATCAGCTGATGAACGTTGCTCATGGCTGCCTCCCGGTCCGCACTGTGGCGGCTCGGTGTGACGAAATCAATGTGGACTCTGGTGACGTAAGCTATTTGGAAGTTATTTGGATCTTAACTATTTGCTTCGTCACCAGAGTCCACGGGATAACTCCAAATATGGCGAGTCGTGCGTCACCAGAGTCCACACGATCGTCACCAAAGTCCACGGGATAAGTTGCCGCTGGCTTTCTGTCACGATTGCGAATCGTCCGACTCGGGTGGTGTGGACTCTGGTGACGGCAGGGTGGTGCGGGGCACGGTGGGGTCGAGGACGGCGCGGTAGTGGTGGATCACGTAGGTCCGCACGGCTGAGGCGAAGTTGGCCGGCTCGCTGCCGTGTAAAGGCCGAATGAAGTTTGGTTCTTGGCGGGCGCCGGGGAGTGTCCGGAATTTCGTGCTCGGCGGGGCGGGTTAAGTATCAGGCGCTCATCGCCTTTGCGAACCGCTGGCCGAAGATGACGGCCATCTGCGCCTTGGCGGCCGTCCATTCGCGCGGCGGCATCTTCCAGTCTTTCTCGGCGCGGTTCAAGACGAGAAACAGGAGCTTCAGGGCAGCTTCGTCATTGGGGAAATGCCCCCTGGCGCGCACCGCCCGGCGCAGCTTGGAGTTCAACGCTTCGATGGCGTTGGTAACCGGTATGATGATCTCCGATGCTACCTTCGTTCGGTTGGGGCCGGCTGGGTCCCGATGTATGGTGCGACCATCCGGGACGAGGGGCATCGGGAGCGCGTAAGGTGGGCAGGCCGATGTATTCGATGAGCTGCGAGCTCGTGTTAGTAGCTGGCCGCCCCTGCGACCCACCCGGGATCGTGTCCCCGGCCGTGGTGTAGGAGCGGAAAGGCGCTCATGGTCTCTGGCTGGTCTGGCCGGGATGGTCAGGCAGCCACGGCGGGCAGGCTGACGATGGGATCATCGCCGAGAGGGGCAATAGTTTCCAGCGTCATATATCGCGCCCGCTGAACGGCCCATTCGTCATTCTGCTCCAAGAGGATGGCGCCGATGAGCCGTGTAATCGCCGCCTCGTTCGGAAATATACCGACAACCTCGGTGCGCCGCTTGATCTCGCCATTGAGGCGTTCAATGGGGTTGGTCGAGTGGAGCTTGGCCCGATGCTCCCTGGGAAAGGTCATGTAGGCCAGGACGTCTTCTTCCGCCTCGTCCATCAGAGTGGCCAACTTCGGCAGCTTGGCCCGGACCTGGTCGGCCACTTGCCGCCACTGCGTGCGTGCAGATGCCGCATCATCCTGCGCGAAGGCGGTGGCGATGAAGGCCGCCACGACACGGCGCCCGCTCTTGCCGGCATGGGCAAGCGCGGTCCTGGAGAAATGCACCCTGCACCTTTGCCACGTCGCCTGGAAGACCCGGGTGACGGCGGCCTTGATGCCGCCATGGGCGTCGGAGATCACCAGCTTGACGCCACTCAGACCGCGGCGCTTGAGCTTGCGCAGGAACTCGATCCAGAAGGTCTCGGCCTCCGACGGACCGATGTCCATGCCCAGCACCTCACGGCGGCCATCGGTGTTCACCGCCACTGCGATGGTGACGGCGACCGAGACGATGCGCCCGTTCTGGCGCACCTTCACATAGGTGGCGTCGAGCCACAGGTAGGGCCAGTCGCCCTCGATGGGGCGGCCGAGGAAGGTCTTCACCCGGTCATCGATCTCGGCGCACAACCGGCTCACCTGGCTCTTGGAGATGCCCGACATCCCCATGGCCTGAACCAGATCGTCCACCGAGCGGGTCGAGATGCCCTGGATGTAGGCCTCCTGGATCACCGCCGTCAGCGCCTTCTCGGCCATCCGCCGCGGCTCTAGAAAGCCAGGGAAGTAGGAGCCCTTGCGCAGTTTGGGGATGCGCAACTCGACAGTGCCGGCGCGGGTCTCCCAGTCGCGATCCCGGTAGCCGTTGCGCTGGACCCGCCGCTCGGCAGACCGCTCGCCATGACCGGCGCCGGTCAGCCCCTGAACTTCCATCTCCATCAAGCGCTCGGCGGCAAAGCCGATCATCTCCCGCAGAACATCGGCATCCGCGCCCTTCTCAAGCATCGCGCGAAGCGCCATCATCTCGTCGGTCATCGTGGTCACCCTCGGTCGAGGTTGTGTTGTGGTGACCAGACTCTACCGAAGAACCACGATGACCGCCCGCTGTGGATAACCGGCCCGCCTACGCCAGCCATCGGAGGGCGCTGCGGCGGGCCGGTTCCCCACAGCTCCTACACCACCTCGTGGGACACGACCCCCGTTCGCATCAACGAGCGCCGATAATGATCTTTTGGCGTTGTTTAACTGATAACTATTGCGCTGTCCTCAAAACCAAATTTTCCGGAAATAATGCTGACCTGAAGCGGGGAGTACTTGGTTATGAGGAAATCGAAGTTCACCAAGAAACAGATCGCGTTTGCCCTTCAGCAAGCCGACCTGGGTGTAAAACGGCACACGGCTGTGACCCCACATTTTCCATCACTATCAACATGTTTTCGTGCCAATTGGCGCTAGGTCCCTACGCCGGTTCACACTACATACTCCAGTATTCTACCATCAGTGGCAATTAGATGATAAAATGCCCTTTTCTAGCGATTGGTTGCCCAATATGCTCAATGACCATGCAGATCATGAGAGATGGCGATGGGTGGCAGCAGCGTATCCGATGGGGTGGTCATCGACCTCAGCAAACGATTGGATGTTCGGGAGTTAGGTGATCGTAACGAGCTGATCCAGCAACAGGCTCTCGAACGCCTCAGCTCCCTGATCGAAAAGCGCCTGAATGACTTTGGCACTAGCATCAAGCCGACGCGGGACGATCTCGACGCCGATGGCAGCAACATACTCTTTGACCGGCGCCACGACACCATAGTCATTCACGGCAGCCGCGGTAGCGGCAAAACGACGTTCATCCGCAACGCCTTCCGCCTGTTCCGCTTGGATAAGGGCTTCGACAAGACCATCGGCAGCAAGGTGGCGACCCTCGGCGTCGTCGATCCGACGCTCATCGAGAACAAGGAAAACATCTTCGTCGTCATCCTTAACAAGATCAAACGGGCAGTGGAGCGGCGGCGCGAGGCGAGCGGCGATTGGAACACCAACAAAGAGGATTTCAACGCTTGGCAGGAGAAGCTGCGCAGCCTTGCCCACGGGCTGTCGCTGCTCGAAGGAATCGGGCCGGAAAAGGCGCTGGGTGACGCCTGGGACGACGTCCAATACGTGCTACGCAAGGGCCTGGAGAAGGCCAGCGCCGGGTCCGATCTGGAGTCGAAGTTCCATGATTTCATAGCATCCAGCCTCACCTACCTCGGCAAGGACGCCTTCCTGATCGCGTTGGATGATATCGATACGGATTTTCGGCGCGGCTGGCCGGTGCTGGAAGTGCTCCGCCGCTATCTCACCTCGCCCCGCATCATCGTTGTGCTGTCCGGCGACATCGACCTGTACACGCTGCTCGTGCGCGGAAAGCAGTGGGACCAGTTCTCCGAGCGCCAGCTGCACTTCGACAAGACGCAGGAAAAGGGCCTGCGCGAGATGGTGAACCATCTCCAGGGGCAGTACATGCTCAAGGTGCTGCCCCCCAGGAACCGGATCCCGCTGCTGCCGCTCGACGCCATCGATGGCGTGCACCTGGTCCCGCCCGATGGCGACAAGGCGGTTCCCCTCGATGCCTATATGCGTGCGCTGGTACGCGGCGGGCTGGGCCTGCGCAGCAAGGCCCGGCGGATGACCACGTCCCTGCTGCTCCGGCAGCCCGTGCGAACCGTCGTCCAGATCCTATCCCTTTGTCCGGCCCGGGCGATGCCGCCCGCAGGCGCGGACGCGGCGGCGGAAAGCGCCGACTGGCGCGAGCTGGTGAACGGCTTGCCGTCGATCTTCCTCGACTCGCTTCTGCGGCACAACACCTCCCTCGACGAACTGCGCCAAGCCACCGGCGGCCGCACCCTTGGCTTCATCGCCAAGTTCCTGACCGAGAACGACTTGTGGGACAACGCGCACGACCTGTTGCCTGAGCATCCCGAGGACGACCTGAACCTCGTGCTCGTCACCCTCGGGGCTTGGCTGCGCGGCCAGTATCTCAACCGCCCCAATCTTGCTATCGACTACATGCTGCGGGTCTGCTTCGGTCGCGATCTCCTGACCAGTTACCTGCAAGGGCTGCGGATTCCAAAGGGCGACGAGGACGATGACAAGGCGCACAAGCGCAAGGGGTTGAAGGTCGCCGACTTCGTCAAGTTCGCCGAGTTGGAACGGGAGGGATCGAGTGTCGAGGTGGCGCGCACCCTGGTCGCGGTGATCAATGGCGATCCAGGTTCCGGCGTCCGGCTCGGCACCATCCAGACGTACAAGCGGGGGCGATCGGGCGACGAGATTATCAAGCAGATCTACGGTATCGCACCCGTAGGGGAGCTTTCCTTCGAGCGCTTGGTGCCTGAGGCGGACAACCCGATCCTTCCCTTCCATCAGACCCTGCGTAAGGAGTTCGCGGAAGCAACGCTCGACAAGCCGATCGAACTGCTTGGAAACTGGTACAACACCATCGACAGCCTTCAGGCCCGCATAACCACGGAGACCATGAGCGCGCTGGTCGGCCTGCCCGCCTGCCGGGTCATGAAGGAAAGCGGCGAACGCCCGACCTTCATGAGTGTCCACAGCATCATCGCCGCCGTCGCCGATCTGCTTCGCCGCGGCAACTCCGGGCAGGAGGATGGCGTGGTGCGCACCCTGCGGGACTTCGCCACCATCCGTTCCTACGTCGTGCCTCCCTGGATTTCCCGGGATGCCGGGGACTCCGGGCTGGCCTCGGTATCGGAAGCGTCCGACGCCGAGACCGAGGTGACGGCGATGCGCGACGACATCCTGGTGAAACACATTTCGGATTGGACGCGGGAGATCAAGGCCGTCGCACCGCCGCCGCCCTATGTGCTGGCGCGCGCCTGGACCCGGTTCTACTTCACGCTCGCAGCCATCGACGAGGAAGTGGACCGGAACGACCGCTTTCTGGGCTACCTCCTGCACCGGCAGATCTGCGCGTTCTTCAACGCCCTGCTGGTTGAGGAACTCATCTACGAAAAGGCTGAAGAGATCAATCTCCGCAACCCGGTCACCAGCGACGCGGTTCTTTCGACCAACCTGCGGATCGCGGATAAGGCCCCCTTCTTCACCGCGCTGTTCAAATGTCCGCTGTGGTCGGTCTACCTCAACTTGGACAGCGCCGTGGGGAAACAGCAGTGCGAGCGTGCATTCTCGGACAGCGTCGCGGGGCTGCGGGTTCCTTACAATATCCGGCAGCTCAGCCGGCAGGCCGAAACGTCGAAGGGGCGGAAGGCCAGGCCCACCGTGGTGACCTTCCCCAACCTGTATCCCCTCCTCAATTCGGTGCCGGTGTTCGGCCTGGCGCGCAAGCCTCCACGGACGTTCACACAGAGATCCGGCGGGGGCCTGGACCTGGAGTTTTGAACGCCTTCAGCCGTGTGAGCAGGAACGCCCATGGAAACCCGCGTCATCCGGCAGCTGTTCAGGGACAGCGCGTCGCTGCAGGACTATCTGGCCGGACGCGAACCGTCCGTCGGCACGGTCAAGCGGCGCGCGCTGGTGCTGGAGCGCGCCATCGACTACGAAGTGCCCGATCACGTCTACCGAAACTGGCGTGACGGGCTGATCGGCGATGCGCAGGACATCTGGTCGGTGCTGCGCGGTGCGCTGGATCTCTATGCCGACCAGTATGTGCGATTCTCCGGTGACCGCATCTCCATCGACTTTGACCGGTTCGGCGACTGGCAGAACGAACTCGCCCGCGTGTCGCCGCTGCCCATCATCGCCTACGCGCTGTTCCGCAAGTTCGGAGCGCCGCCGGCAACGGTGGCGGGGATCGAGCGGTACGCGGCCCGCCACCTGCGCCCCCTCGAGCATACCGTCCTGATCACCCCGATTTGCCAGCCGGTCGAGGACCTGATCGCCCGCAAGGGTTTGTACGAGACGCACCTGCATCTCAACGGCAGCACCGAGGTCGACAAGATCTGGCAGGACGCCTTGGCGAACATGGACCGGTTCATCGCCGATCTCGGGCAGGCCTTGCAGGGCAGCGACCCTGGTCCAAACAGGCCGGACGACTTGGTTCTGGAGCTATACGAACAGCTGGGGATGCGGGACGGGGCGGCGGAGCTTCCCCACCAGCTGTCCGTCGCGCGCAGGCTGAGGCTTGCGCTGGCGACGGAGGTCTTCGACAGGGCCGGCGTGCGGCCGCCGCCGCTGCGGACCCTGCTCACGGGGTTTACCATGCTGCCCTTCGAAGAGGGCAGCCAGACCGACCGGCATCCGGTGGAGGCCCATGTCGGCGAGGGCATCGTCCACGGCGGGCTGGCCCAGGAGATCCTGCTCCTCATTCTCGTGTATGGGCGGCTGAAACGCCACAGCGACGACCGGCTGGCCCGCGCGCTGCACGTCTACCTGCTCATCCTGAATGCCACCTTTCTGCCGCTGTGCGTCCAGCAGGCCGAGCAATTCGGATTTGAGCAGTTCCAGAAATTCACGGTCAACGGGGTGCGCTGGCTGTCGGAGGAAAGCTACGCGAAGCGTTTCCACCAGCTTGCACACAGCCCGGCCGGCGACCTCGCCTTCGTCGAGGGGCGCTTTGCTCCCTCCAGGGAGCCGGGCGACCTGAGGCAACTGATCCGCAAAATTCTGGCCGGCCATCGCAGCTTTCTGAGAAGGTCCGGCCTTATCCCACCGCCGTCCCGCGCCACCGCCGCGCTTGCCGACGAGCCGCCGGATCCGGTCGATCTCTCCTCGGAGGAGGAGCCGCCACGGCCACCGCGGATGGACCTGCGGTTGATCGCCCACTTCATCAAGCAGAACGAACTGGCCCGGCCCAACCTGGAAGCCGGTTGCCGGTTCAGCCTGCTGCGTGCCGACATCAACAAACGCTGGACGACCCTGCGCAACGCGCTGGAGAGTTTCCCCCTGGTCAGGCACTACGTCACCGGCATCGATGCGGCGGCAAACGAACTGCACACGCCCCCGGAGGTGTTCGCACCGGTGTACCGGGCGGCCCGCCGGTCCGGCCTCGTTCACCTCACCTATCACGTCGGGGAGGATTTCGAGCACCTGATCACCGGTATCCGCGCCGTGTACGAGGCGGTGACCTTCCTCGATCTGCGCGATGGTAACCGCGTGGGCCACGGCACGGCGGTGGGAATCGATCCGAAACTGTGGCTGGAGCGGTGCCCGCCCGTCCTACGGCTGCGGCGTGGCGACCGGCTGGACGACCTGGTGTTCGCCTATCAACGGCTTCTCGAGGAGCCGAAGGCCACTGGCATCCTCGGACGGCTGCAGGACGAAATCCAGCGGCTCGCCCGGCTGGTGTATGACCGGGAATTGGACTGCCACCTGCTGTGGACCGCCTGGAAGCTCCGGCGGCTCGACCCGCTCTGCCTGCCGCAGGCGGATCTGCCTCTGTGGTGGAGTCCGGTGGACGACGAGATGGAGGAGTATTGGGAACTCCGCAGGGAGCGGGAAACGGTTCGTGCCGCCTTCGACCTATTCGGGCGGTACCACGGTCCCGAGGTTGTTGCGAAGAGCCGGGAGTTGGAGCCGGCAAACAGGGATATCCTCGATGCCGATCTGCTTCGTTGCCTGCAGGAAAGCGTTCTCAGGGAGATCAGGGAGCGCAATGTCGTCATCGAGACGTTGCCGACCAGCAACGTGCGGATCTCGTTTTATCGGACTTTTAAGGAACACCACGCATTCCGCTGGCTGGGTCTGGAGCCGGGCGGGCAGAGCCCGTCCGTCAGCGTCGGCAGCGACGATCCGGGCATCTTCGCCTGCAGCCTGCGCGGCGAATTCATGCACCTGTACCGGGAGATGCTCCGCCTGACCGGCAGTGAGCGGGAGGCGATCGCGCGGCTCGACCACCTGAATGAAACCGGACGAATTTACCGCTTCGGTTGAAATTCCGACTTTTCTTGCTGATCTTAAGATGCTTTTCCGAAAGAATGCACGCTTCGCTGGTGGCGCTGAGGGTGCTACCCTGTCCTGAAAATCCAGGTAGGAACGCAATGTCGGATGAATTCGCCAAGTCCACGGAACCCGTCACGGGTGTGCACATCGGCCAGTCTCCGCGTGAACCGGAGGATGGAATGGCGCTCTGCCTGTCGGGCGGAGGCTACCGGGCCATGCTCTTCCATGTGGGCGCTCTCTGGCGTCTGTACGAAGCGGGGCTGCTGCGGGACGTCAAACGCATCTCCAGCGTTTCCGGTGGCTCCATCACCTCCGCTGTACTGGCGCTGGCCTGGAAGGATCTGGATTTCAAGTCCGGAACCCTGCACAGCCATTTCGTTCCGCGGGTCGTGGACCCGATCCGCGCGATGGCCGGAGAAACCATCGACGCGGATTCTATCATTTTGGGCATTGCCCTGCCTGGCCGCATCAGCGACAGGATCGCCGGCGCCTATGACCGCCACCTGTTCAAGGGTGCGACGCTCCAGGACCTTCCGGACGATGCTGGGAGCGCAGCGCCGCGGTTCGTGATCAACGCGACGAACGTGCAGTCGGGGGCGCTCTGGCGGTTCATGCGGCCTTACATGCGCGATTACCGGGTCGGCGAGGTGCTCAATCCCACGGTGCTGCTCGCCCAGGCGGTGGCTGCGTCCTCGGCGTTCCCGCCCTTGCTTTCGCCGTTCGAGATGCGGCTCGATCCGGAGTCCTTCGTTCCGGGTTCCGGACTTGATCTCCAGGAGAGGCCATACACTTCGCAGGTTCTGCTGACTGATGGCGGGGTCTACGACAACCTCGGCCTTGAGACGGCCTGGAAGCGGTATAAGACCATCCTCGTCAGCGATGGCGGCGGCAAGATGCAGGCGCAGCCGGAACCCAAGAGCGATTGGGGACGCCACGCCTACCGTGTCCTCGATCTCATCGACAATCAGGTTCGTTCGCTGCGAAAGCGCCAGCTGATCGATTCCTATCAGACAAATCTGCGGCAGGGGGCGTACTGGGGCATCCGCACCAACGTGGCCAAGTATCCCCTCAGTGGAACGCTCCCCTGTCCACAACATCGTACGTTGGAACTCGCCGTGATCCCCACCCGCCTGAAGCGGCTACCGGACGAGCTTCAGGAGCGTCTCATCAACTGGGGCTATGCGGTCTGCGACGCAGCCTTGCGGGCGCATGTCGACCTGTCGCTCAAGCAGGGAAATTTCCCTTACGCCCGCGGAGTGTGAGCGATGGCAACCGTACGTATTCCGCGGAAGCTGGTGGAATTCATCCTGCTCGGTCCCATCGACGACCGGCGCCAGCTTCAGGAAACCCCGATCCTTGGCGATGTCTGGATCGCCTTCGCCGACAAACCGGAACAGCCGCAGGATCTGCTGATCGGACCTTACCAGACGCAGCCTGCCGGCCTTGTGGCCGCGGATCTTGCGTGTCGGCTGGAAATGCGTAGGGGCAAAGCGCCGGAGGCAGACATAGCCTACCTACAGGGCATCGTGGCGGCACGCCTTACCCTGTCCGACGTGCTGCTGCACGTCCTGCCGATGACGCATTGGTGGCGTGCCGAGCGAATCGAGGGCGGTCTGCTGGACGGCTATGACGCCGGAAGGATCGCTCACATCGTGGATTACCTTATCGAAACGGCGCAGGTGCTGATCGATGCGCCCCGTTCGGCATCTCGCCGGAAGCCCGAGACAGGAACGGTCCTTACTTCGCGCGAACGCCTGATCGCTCTGGCGGGCATCATCCACTGGGCGTCCACAGGGCCGTCCTCCCGATCCCGGAGCAGCCGGGTGCCATCCCCCGCCGAGGCATTGGGCAAGCTGCTGGGCCAGATCCGCGGAGACGCGGTGGCAGAGCGCCTGCTCGCCCTCGACTGGACAAACATACGTCTTCCCAGCCCCGATGACGCAGCGCTGGTCTGGCAGGTGTCGCTGAATCGCCGCGCCGTCCCCGCCCTGGAGAAGTCCATACCCGCAGTGAAGGCAGATGCTGCCCGCACCCTGTTCAACGTGTCATGCAAGGAGATCGTCTGGGCGGTGGTGGACTCCGGGATCGACGCGAAACACCCGGTCTTCCAGGACGGCGTCGGCAACTCACGGGTAAAGGACAGCTATGACTTCAGCAAGATTCGCCAGATTATCAGCTTGGACAATCTGAACGAGATGACGCGGCGCAAGCGGGTGGCGGAGCTGCTGAATGAAAGCTTGGCCAACCCGCCCACCGCGGATGAAGCGGTCGCTCACCTGAAGGAACTAGCGGAGGACGCGCGCAAGAACCGGCCGGTGCACTGGGGGCAGGTGGAGAAATTCGTCAAGCTCAAGACCGACACGCCGCCCAGGAGCGAGCACGGCACCCACGTCGCCGGCATCATTGGAGCCGATCAAGGCAAAGCTGAGGAAAGAGGCTTTCAGAGTGGCATGTGCCCGGACATCCGGCTGATCGATCTTCGGGTGCTTGCTCGGACGGAGGCCGACACCGAGTTCTCCGTCATCGCCGCGCTTCAGTTCCTGCGTCATCTGAACGAGCGCAACCGGTTCATGAGCGTCCACGGCGTCAATCTCAGCCTTTCGATTCCGCACGACGTCCGCAATTACGCCTGCGGGCGGACGCCCGTGTGCGAGGAATGCGAACGGCTGGTGGACAGCGGCATCGTGGTCGTCGCCGCGGCCGGCAACCACGGCTACAAGAGCTTCGAAACCTTGGATGGCTCCTTCGACAGTTACGCGGCCTTCAGCATCACCGACCCCGGAAACGCCGAAGGCGTTATCACCGTGGGCGCCACGCACCGCCATTGGCCCCACACCTACGGCGTCAGCTTCTTCTCCAGCCGCGGCCCGACTGGCGACGGCCGGATGAAGCCTGACTTGGTCGCTCCCGGAGAGCGTATCGAGGGGCCACTGCCGGAGGCGAACTGGGGCCAGATGGACGGCACCAGCATGGCGGCGCCGCACGTTAGCGGGGCCGCCGCCATGTTGATGGCCCGCTATTCCGAATTGATCGGCCGCCCCCGACGCATCAAGGAAATCATTTGCAACAGTGCAACCGACCTGGGGCGTGAGCGGAGCTTTCAGGGGCATGGAATGCTGGACGTGCTTCGGGCATTCCAGAGCGTTTGAGGCCGCGGCTATTAGGGAGATGGGAATGATCTTCAGCCTGGACGTGCGCCCTGCGAGAAAGGGCGATTGCATGCTGCTTCATTGGGGCGAGCCCAGCGATCCGCGGCTGATGCTGATCGACGGCGGTCCGGCGAACGTCTTCACGCCACATCTCGCACCGCGGCTGGAGGAGATCAGGAACGCACGCGGCCTGTCCGAAGACGATGTCCTCCCGGTGGACGTACTTTGCGTCAGCCATATCGACGACGACCACATCCACGGCATCCTTGACATGACCGGACAGTTGCTTGCCACGCGCGCGTCGCGGCGGCAGGTCCCGATCCATATCCTGGGATGCTGGCACAACAGCTTCGACGACCTCATCGGCAACAGCCAGAAAGAGACGAGCGCGTCCATCACCGCACAGTTCGGAACCGCCGCTCTGAACGGGCAGCCGCCGGAACACGGGGACATTGAGCCCGACGCGGCCAGGATCCTGGCCAGTGTCGAGCAGGGACACCGGCTGCGCAGCGATGCCGAGGCGCTGGAGATTGCCATCAATCCGCAGTTCGAGAACGCGCTGATCGTAGCGAAACAGGGCGAAGAGCCGCTGACGCTGGACGGCGGGCTGACCGTCACCGTGATCGGCCCCATGGAGGCGGAGTTGGAGGCGTTGCGAAAAAAATTCACCGAATGGCTGCGGGAACAGAGACGGCGGCGCAGGGATGCGGAGGCGGCCTTGGCGGCTTTCGCCGACAAATCCGTGCCGAATCTATCCAGCATCGTTCTGCTGGTCGAGATGAACGGCCGGAAAATACTCCTCACCGGCGACGCCCGTGGCGACAAAATCCTGGAAGGACTGGAACTTGCTGGGCATCTGCCTTCCGAAGGCTCGCTCCATGTGAACGTCCTCAAGGTGCCGCATCACGGCAGCTCGAACAACATGGAAAGGATTTTCTTCGAGCGGGTGACCGCCGACCACTACGTCTTTTCCGGGGACGGCGAACATGGCAACCCTGAGCGCGCGACGCTGGAGATGCTGTTCGAGGCTCGCGGGGACAAGCCTTTCACCCTGCACTTTACTTACCCTGTCCAAAGCATTGACCAGAAGCGGGTGAGCGATCGCGAGAAGGCGCACAAGAGGGGCCACGCGGTGTCGGAGTGGTTGGACGAAAGGGATGCACTGGAGACTCTGTTCGCGTCGCGCAACATGGAAGCCCACAGCCAGCGGATTATCTTCTCTGAACCGGACAGGTCGCACGTCATCGATCTGGGCTCGCCGCTTGGCTTCTGAAGGAAACTCAGCGGGAGTGTCGAAGCATTTAGCGGACACGGGGTCACTACACGAAAGTGCGCAGATTGTCCGGGATGTGAGAACACAGAATGAACGGTCATCATAATGGTGTCCGGATTCCCGTCCGTCTATCAACTTGTCCGAAATCCCGTCGTTCTCGGGCGTTTCCGGACACTCTCAGCGTGGCCGGAAAACGTTGGTTTGTCGGACGCTTAACCCCTGCCGGACAATTTATGCACTTTCGTGTAGTGACCCCGACACTCCATAGGACGGGCGAGAAGCACGATAGGTGTCAGGCCGCCCGTTCATGCCAACGACCACCGATAATCGTCTCTTGGCGTTGTTTAGCTGACACTTATCGCGCTGTTCTCAGCGCCCTATCCGCCCGCACTGATCTCACGCAATGGTCTCGAGCATTGCTCAGAGGTGTCGTCTACAATGTCTACCGCCTTGTTCGGCTCGGCATTTCTGCATAATCTTTTCGGCAGAGAAAGGTAATCTAAAGTTAGCGGTGGGCGAAAACGCCGACATGCGACGCCGTACGGTAGAGATTTCCGGATGATGCGGAGAGGCCGAAGAACAGAACGTTTGGAAACTTCTGTCGCAGGAAGGCTTCGCTGTTGAAAACGGAGTAGCTGTAGGCGAGGCCATCTCCTTCGGACAGGGTGTACCTCTTCCCGCGGGTCTTGATATAGTCGGCCAGTGGCCAAAGCCTAAGCGCGTTCAACATCTGCTTCGCAATCCGGGTTAAGGGCATCCCGTGCCCGAAGTTGTTGCTGTCGGACAGAAACACGCCATGGCGCGCTACTCGGACCATTTCCCGAACGGCTCGTTCGCTGTCAAGGATATGATGCAGGGCTCCAAATTCGGCGACGATGTCGTATGAATCGTCCGCAGCCTGGAGGGCTGTGGCGTCGCCCTCTATCAGCTCGTCCAAGCCCAGGCCGTTCCGATGCCCGACGGTCCGCAGTTCGTCCACCGGCTCAATGCCGACGATACGCACCCCGGGATGACGTAGCTTCAGATAGCGCACCGCCCGGCCCGTGCCGCTCCCCACGTCCAGCACGCTCGCAGCCTCTGTCTGGTCGATCAGGCCGCTCAGGATCGACAGTGCCAAATGATGACCGTCGTGCGGGTCAACATGGCGTGAGTCGTACTGCGACGCCGTTCGGGCATAGTAGGCACGCTGAAGCGTTATGTCGTTGCATTCTTTCCGCACGTGCATGCCCCATCTAACTTCTAGACTACAGGTAGAATAACCCTTTCTGACCGCATCGTTGAAGGAAAGTGTGCGGCATCGTCGGGTAATTTTAACGGCCCGAGATTATCGGCGGCTAGGCCCGGGATTCTAATCGATTCCGGGACCGGATTTCCTAAACTGGACTTTGGCTAATTTTACGGTGTGTCGGATCAGGCGTGGATCCAGAAGTCCGGCTCATTGGCGACGTAATTGAGGGCGCGGTCTAGCGGCATGGTGGCTGCGCCGAAGGGGCCCGATGCCCCCCAACATTCGCCATTCCACAGAGCACCTTGACCTTGTCGCCGTCACCGGTGGTTCGGTGAACTGCGGTTCACCGAACCGGGGCAAGATCACCAAGTGCCATCGCCACTGTTGTTGACATTGTTAGAACCAAACGCGATTCTCGCTTATTCAGAACATAGAGCCAGATAACGGCGCCTCTCGGGTTGTGCGCACCATTGCTCTGCTCATGATTGTGGAGGAAATTCTGGACGTTCTCGTTGATCCCGCTCTACTGCCGCTCCTAGCAGCTCCCTTCGCGGGTGGGGTGGCGGGGGCGCTGTCCGTGCGTCCGCCAGTGGATGATGTGCAGATGCGGGAGGTGGGCTGCCGCAATTTGACAGCGCCTTGCGCGACGGCCGCTGCTGCCGCTGTCGCGGTGGTACTGTGGGCTGCGGCGGTGGTTCCGCAACTGCTGCTTTGGCCGAGCTGCCTGCTCGGTTGGTCCCTGCTCGCGCTGGCTTTGACCGACTGGCGACAAATGCTGTTGCCCGACACCCTGACCCTACCACTGGGGCTGGCCGGCGTCGGCGTCACCGCCATGTGGTTTCCATCCCTGCTGGTAGACAGTGTGTTCGGTGCCGTGCTGGGATGGGGCGTGTTCACTGCGCTGGCCGCAGGGTATCGACGCCTGCGCGGGCGCGATGGGTTGGGTGGCGGCGACGCCAAACTTCTGGCGGCCTTGGGGTCGTGGCTCGGCTGGCAGGGCTTGCCGTCGGTAGTGGCGGTCGCGGCGCTCACCGGTCTAGCGGTAGTGACGGGGGCCAGCCGGGTCACTGGGCGGCAGGTGTTCGGCCACGACGCGATGCCGCTGGGCAGCCATCTGGCCTTGGCCGGCTGGCTAACGTGGCTATACGGTCCCGTGCTTGCAGCGTGAGCCGGCATGAACGTGGTGAAGGGGAACGCGCTGGACCGTTTCGCGGAAGCGTTGGCAGAGATCGGAACGGTGGCGCCGGACGATGTGGTGCGGGCTGAGCAGTTGGCGCACGACACCGGTGAGCGACTCGACCGAATCGCCCTCCGCCTGGGCTTGGTATCGGAGCGCGATCTGGTTCGGGCCTACTCTCACCACTTCGGCCTACCCTCTGTGGAGGCCACTGCCTTTCCTGATGAGCCGGTCCTGGCCGACCGCGTCAATCCCCGCTTCCTCAGGCACCATCGCGTGCTGCCTCTCGGCGAACGGGACGGTGCGCAGCTGCTGGCGATTGCCGATCCCGCCGACCCCTTCCCGGTGCAGGCGCTGTCGTTCCAGCTAGGCTGTCCAGTGACCCCGGCTGTCGCCGTGGCGAGCGAGCTGGAGGCGGCCCTTGAGCGCCTGTACCACGCCGAACCATCGCAGCCGCGGCGCGACGACGATGGTGATGACGATGTCGCCCGCCTTAAAGATCTAGCCGGTGAGGCGCCGGTGGTGCAACTGGTCAACCGCCTGATTGCGCGCGCGGTCGAGCTGCGCGCCTCCGACATACACCTAGAGCCGCAGGAGGGCGCCCTGCGGGTGCGCTGCCGAATCGATGGGGAGCTGCGCGACGAGCCACCGGTATCGGCCCACCTGCGCGCCGCCGTGGTGTCGCGCATCAAGATCATGGCGCAACTCGACATCGCCGAGCGGCGGTTGCCGCAGGACGGGCGCATACGCCTTCCGTTCCGCGGACGCGACATCGACCTGCGCGTGGCAACGTTGCCTGCTCTGACCGGAGAAAGCGTGGTGCTGCGCATCCTCGACCGTGGTGAATTGGCGCTCGACTTCGCAGCGCTCGGCTTCGAGACGGAGTTGGAACGGCGATACCTCGACCTGCTCGACCGGCCGAATGGCATTCTGTTGATCACCGGCCCTACAGGATCGGGCAAGACGACAACGCTCTACGCGTCGCTTAATCACCTAAACCGAGCGTCGCGTAAGATCCTGACGGTCGAGGATCCGGTAGAGTACCAGTTCGATGGCGTCGTTCAGGTGCAGGTGCAGCCGCAGATCGGGCGCACCTTCGCCAGCGTCCTGCGCACCTTCCTGCGCCAGGACCCCAACATCCTGATGGTCGGCGAGGTGCGCGACGGCGAAACCGCGCAGATCGCCATCCAGGCGGCGCTCACCGGTCGGCTGGTTCTGTCCACGCTGCACACCAATAGCGCGGCGGCGGCAATCCCGCGCTTGCTGGAGATGGGGTGCGAGGACTATCTGCTGGCTTCCACCATCAACGGCATCGTCGGCCAGCGGCTGGTGCGCCGTCTGTGCCGGCACTGCCGCGAACCGCACCCGATGGCCGACGCTGTCACCAAACGTCTGGCACCGCAGGGGGAGACAGCGGGGGCGCGGATCTTCCGGGCGGTCGGCTGCACGCACTGCGGCGGCACCGGTTTCCTTGGTCGCACGGCAATCCTGGAACTGCTGCCGCTGGATGGCGAGTTACGCCGCAGCATGCTCGCCCACTGCGATGCTGAGGCAATCGAACGAGCGGCTGTTGCTCGAGGCATGGAAACCATGTACCAAAATGGCGTGCGCCAAGTTCTAGAGGGCATCACAACAATCGAAGAAATCGTGCAAGCAACACGCGAAGGCTGACGGCATGCTCCGCTTCCGGTACCGGGCTCTGGCCGCCGACGGCCGCGTGGTCGAGGCCGAAACCATGGCGGAGAACCACGCCACTGCCGTCGCCCACGTGCAGGATAGCGGATGCTTCCCCATTGAGGTGGAGCGGGCTGACGCGCCCGCCGCCCTTCCGTCCGCTGGCCCCACCCTGCCGTTGCGCGGCTTGGCCCAGATGGTAGGCGAACTGGCCGTACTGTTGGAAGCCGGAGTCCCGCTCGACGACGCGTTGCGCTTCGTCGATGCGCTGCTGCCGTCCGGCGGTCTGCTGCGCCCATGGCTGCGGCGCGTCGCCGGCCGGGTCCACGGCGGCGCCGGCCTAGCGGACGCGATGGTCGAGGGCGTGCGCCTGCCATCCTATGTGCCCGGCATAGTGCGGGCCGGGGAGGTGGGCGGGGCACTAGGGTCTGTTGATATTCAAGGAATGAAAGGGGATTCCCCTAGCTTGTGATACCGGCTCACGCCTGAACTGACTCTCGGGTCGCAGGGGCTTCCCAAATTATAGCGAGCATGATTCACTGAAGCTCCACCGGGAGTGGGGGTGAGCATGTCGGCAAGCCTGAAGATCGCGGACGGGTTGACGGCGGCGGACCTGCGGCTCTGG
>NZ_VTTK01000059.1:0-29977 GCF_008365135.1 Azospirillum sp. Sh1
TCCCGTGCCCGCAATCAAAGAACCAACGTCGCCTTCCGGGTCAGGTGGGGCTGTCACCGTTGCGGGTCGCCTTGCGGTAGGCCGAGGGCGTCATCCCGAACCAGCGGCGGCAGGCACGGGTGAAGCATGCGGCATCCGCATAGCCCAGGATATGAGCGACTTCGGTGATCGAAAGGTCCGACGCCGCCAGATAATTCTCCGCCAGCGCCCGTCTCTTGTCCTGCTTGATGGTGGAGAAGTTCTCGCCACCCTTGCGCAGCGCGCGTTGAAAGGTGCGCAACGACATTCCCGAGGTACGCGCCGCGTCCTGCGCCGCCAACTGGCCGTCACCCGGAAAATGATCCGAAACCAGCCGGCGCACATCGTCGTTCAGCGACCGCGCCGCCGCCTTTCGGCTGTTCAGCATCTCCAGATAATGCTCGACGATGGGGCTGACGCGCCGATCGATCATGTTGCCGCGAACCGCCAGATCGCTGGCCGGAAAGACCAACTCGTTGGCCGCCTGGTCGAAATAGAGCGGCGCGCCGAACAGCGCCTGATGTCCTTGAAGGTTCGCCGGAGCCGCATGTTCGAAATGTACCTCGAGCGGACGCCAGGTCGGGCCTACGAAGGCGCGCGTCATCTGCACCAGCATCGCCATGGAAAACTCGGCATCCTGGCGCTTCCGCGGAATGCGTGAATCCTCGATCCGGTAGCGGAAGATGCAGTTGTCGCCATCGCGAACCACACAGCTGGTGGTGCCCTGCTGCGCCAGCCAGATATAATCGATGAAGCCCTTGTATGCCGCCCCGAGCGTCGTGGCGCTCATGAACAGAAGCCCGATCGGGCCGAGCGCGAACGGAGAAATGTCACGGGCGACGAACAGCCCGAAATTCGGATCACCGACATGGACCGCCGCCGCTTCGAACGCGGACACATAGCTGCGCAGGGGAATTTCCCGATAAGGCTCGCGCGGTGTTTCCTCCGACAGTCCGAAACTGCTGAGCAGGGTGTCGGGCGTTCGCCCCTTCCGCTTCAGGCCGTCGATCAGGCACTGAGTCACGATTGCCCAAAGCTTAGGCTCTTTTCCGGTGCTTGCCATCGTTGCTTCGTTAACAGCCAAAATCACACGGCGCTGGCGTCTATTGTCAATATTTTGTCGTCTTTTATCAAGCCCTCATCGTTTGTATGATAAAAGATTATCGACAAGACGGTCTGTTCAAAAGGAGATCATCAGTTCAACCTGAGAGTTTGAAAAACCATCGGCAGACCGATCGAAAGTTAAGCTCACAAAGCCAATAATCCCATCGGTAAAAATTCTATCAATGCACTTGGAATTTGGTCGCCTCTAATACGGATTGCCAATCGTATAAGAATATATTTCTTTAGCATGCTGAAAACCGAAGGTTGATCGATTGTCAGTTATTTGAAAATCCTGCTTTCCTTCTTGTAAGCGCCAGCAATTTCCTCGCTGCTGCGCCAGGGTCTTTCAATTTCTTCCTTCAAGAAAGCCAAGCAACGAAAATCCGGAGATAGCTCATGGGAACGTCGATGAGCAGTCGGCATGAACGCTATTCATTGCCAATGCGTCTTCTGCATTGGCTCCGTGCCGTACTTATACTTGGTTTAATCACGGTTGGTTGGATCATGGTGTCCCTGGCCGACGAAGTACCGTCGAAATATGAGGTGCTTTACCCAACGCACAAGGAATTTGGCGTTCTGCTATTCCTGGTGGCCGTGGTGCACATGATCATACGGGCGAATTCCAACCTCCCTAAGCCGGCTCCTGGGCTGGCACCGTGGGAGGTTTTCCTGTCACGCAACATCCAGCGGATCATCATGGCGCTGACCCTAATCGTTCCGCTGCTCGGCTACAGCATGTCCAGCTCCTACACCCAAAGCGACGGCGTGCCGTTCTTTTTCACAATGCTCCCGGAACTGTTGCCGAAGAATGACGGAAACTTCGAGATATTCCAGTGGCTGCACAAAATTCTCGCCTTTACGTTGCTTGGCCTGGTTGCCGTTCATGTCCTTGGCGCGCTCAAGCACCGGCTGATCGACCGCGATCCGGACAAGGACGCACTGCGGCGTATGCTTTAAAAACTGGAAAACCAGCCCCGCGCAATCGGACGGGGACTGCCCCCACTGCGGCCGCCGTCTTTTTGTGCCCATCCTCCCCTCATCCCTCACCGCCCCTGCCATTAAAAGCCGTCTCCTTTCGAATTTCGAGCCTCTTACTCCTGTGCCCAAATTTTGCTCACTCCGCGAAAATCCCGATAACTGCTCGAAAAACAGCCTGGGTACCCGCGCGTTTGTCGCTGAAAGTCAAAAACATGGCATGCATGGTCAAGCCTGCCACAGGCAAAAGCGGAATGATCATCGACAAGCCGATCTATCGGCATGACAGAAAATCTGTCAGCAAAACAAAAACTCCCATACAGTGAGCGATAGAGTCATGACTCAAGAGAGACGCACCGAAACACCGGCAATCCGCCTGCTACCCGAGGTGGACGCATTTCTGAAGCGGAAGCACGGCCTGATTGTTGGCGATGGACGACCGTCCGCCGCATCCTCGGCCACCATGGCTGTGATGGACCCAGCCACCGGAACGGCGGTTTCCAATGTCGCCGCCGGCACGGCCGACGACGTCGATGTCGCCGTCCGTGCCGCGCGCAGCGCGCTGGAAGGACCGTGGTCGTCGCTGACGCCGTCGGAGCGTCAGAGGCTGCTTCATCGTCTTGCCGATCTGATCGAGCGGAATGGGGAAGAGCTGGCCCAGCTCGAAACCATCAACAACGGCAAGTCGATCCACATGTCGCGGGCGCTGGAAGTCGGCGGTGCGGTGGAATTCCTGCGCTATATGGCCGGCTGGGCGACCCGGCTGGAAGGTTCCACGCTCAATCTTTCGACCCGTGCCCCAGGTGCGGCCCGTTACCATGCCTATACGGTGCGCGAGCCGGTTGGTGTCGTCGGCGCGATCATCCCGTGGAATTTCCCGCTCGGCATGGCAATCTGGAAGATCGGTCCGGCGCTCGCCTGCGGCTGCACCGTGGTGCTGAAACCTGCCGACGAAACCCCGCTGACCGCCCTGCGGCTGGGCGAACTGTGCCTGGAGGCCGGAATTCCTCCCGGTGTCGTCAATGTGGTCACCGGCACCGGCCCCGAGGCGGGCGCGGCGCTCGCCGCTCATCCCGGCATCGACAAGATCGCCTTTACCGGATCGACGGAGGTCGGCAAGCGTGTCGGCTTGGCCGCGGTATCGCGCATGGCCCGCTTCTCGCTGGAACTCGGCGGCAAGTCGCCGATGATCATGTTCCCGGACATGGACTCGGAGTTGACCGGGCTGGCCGCCAATCTCGGCGTCTTCTTCAACCAGGGCCAGGTCTGCGCCTGCGGTTCGCGCATCTATGCCCATGCCAGCATCTTCGACCGGGTGGTCGCCGACATCGCCGGCATGGCGCGGTCGCTGAAGATGGGCAGCGGACTCGACCCGGACAGCCAGATCAACCCGCTGGTTTCCGCCAAGCAGCAGAACCGCGTGCTGGGCTTCGTCGAACGCGCGCTGGAGGATGGCGCCGAGGCGCTGTCGGGGGCGGCGGCGGGTGACGGCCCCGGCTATTTCGTCAAGCCGACGCTGCTGGTCAACGCCGGCGATACTATGGAGATCGTCCGCGAGGAGGTGTTCGGACCGGTGGTGGTGGCCATGCCCTTCAAGGATATGGACGACGTGATTGCCCGCGCGAATGACACCCGCTATGGCTTGGCTGCCTCGGTGTGGACGCGCGACATAGCCACCGCGCATGCCGCTGTGGCGCGCCTCAAGGCCGGCACCGTATGGGTGAACACCCACAACGTGCTCGACGCCTCCATGCCGTTCGGCGGCTTCAAGGAATCCGGCATCGGCCGCGAACATGGCGCCGAAGTGCTCAACAACTATCTGGAAACCAAGTCGGTGTGCGTCGCATTGCCGGCCTGAGGGCAACGGAACGCAAATCGCGTCACCGCTCGGAATGCCTTTCAAATTGGCGGTGCCACATGCACGCCCGCCCCAAATCGCGCACGGATAAATCCAATATCGCCGTGGCCCATATCGTGCAGAAAGAGAATGCCACGCGCATGAACAGAGGCAGGACCTATCATGAATACGGGAGACACAGCACCCGCCGGGTCTGAGCGCCTGGCCAAGAATTCGGTCGGTGTCACGGAAATCGTGTTCTTCGTCGTCGCCGCCGCCGCGCCGCTGACCGCGGTGGTCGGGGCGTCGCCGCCGGCCTTCGCCTTCGGCAACGGCGCCGGCGTGCCCGGAGCCTTCCTGCTGGCCGGGCTGCTCTACATCATCTTCGCAGCGGGCTTCACCGCCATGAGCCGCCATGTCGGCGGGGCCGGCGCCTTCTACACCTACATCTCGCAGGGCATCGGCAAGCCGGCCGGCGTCGGCGGCGCGCTGATGGCGCTTCTGACCTACAGCGCCATCCAGATCGCCATCTACGCGCTGTTCGGCGTGTACACCTCCGCGGCGCTGACCCCGCTCGGCGTCACACTGCCCTGGTGGGCCTATTCCTATATGGCCCTGGTCGTCGTGATGCTGTGCGGACGACGCAACATCGCCTTTTCCGGCGCCATTCTCGGCGTCTGCATGATCGCCGAAATCGCCATTCTGCTTCTGCTCGACATCGGCATCCTGCTGAAGGGCGGCGGAACGGAGGGAATGAGCCTGACCTCCTTCTCACCGGCCGTCGTGTTCGGTCCGGGCGTCGGCGTGGCTTTCGTCTTCGTCATCGGATCCTTCGTCGGCTTCGAGGCGACCGCGATTTTCGGCGAGGAAGCGAAGAACCCGGAAAAGACCATTCCGCGCGCCACCTATGTCGCGGTCATCCTGATCACCCTGTTCTACGCCTTCTCGACCTGGACGATCGTTCAGTTTTACGGACCGTCGCAGGTACAGGCCGCGGCGAATTCCAACCTGGCGGCCTTCTACTTCGCTGCGGCCGACAGCGTCCTCGGTGTCTGGTCGAGCCAAGCCATGAATGCGCTGCTGATCACCAGCCTGTTCGCCTGCCTGCTCTCCTTCCACAACACGCTCAACCGCTATTTCTTCGCCCTCGGCCGCGAAGGGCTGGCCATGAAGATCCTCGGTACCGTGCATGAGCGGCATGGCTCGCCCCATGTGGCCGGCGTGTTCCAGAGCCTGTCCGCTGCAGCCGTCCTCGGCATCTTCGTGGTTCTGAATTCCGACCCCTATACGCTGATCTTCTCTTGGATGTCGGCTCTCGCGGTGCTCGGCATTCTGGCCGTCCAGATCCTGGTCTGCGTCGCCATCATCTCCTACTTCCGCAAGTGCAGCCATTCCCACAGTGGCTGGACCACCACGGTTGCGCCGATCGTCTCCATGCTGGGTTTGCTTTGCGCCTTCGTTCTGGTGGTGAACAATCTTTCGATGCTGGCCGGCGCCGAGAACCTGATCATCGACTCCTTCCCGGTCATCGTCATCGCCGTCGGTCTGCTGGGGGCGGCCTTCGCCACCCACATCCGTCGTCGCAAGCCGGAACTCTACGCCAACCTCGGCCGGGTCTTCGAATAATCCCGGCCGGTTGCTCCAAACGCGAATGCCCGGCCCAAGCCGGGCACGCGCTCTAAAAAAGAAAACCAGAAGAACATGGAGGCTCTTGCAATGTCCGATGCGCAAATTTTTGCGCCACCGATCGGTGCGCCCACAATCCGGCGCCTTCTTCTCGGCGCGGTCTGGGGATTCGCACTCACGGCCACCACCGCCCATGCCGACGTGACGGTCTTCGACAAGGATGGGTTGACCTTCGAAGCCGGCCTGACCGCCGGGGCCGGTGTCTTCCATGTCGGCAACGCCAATCTCGGAGCCGGCGTCGCCAAGCCGGGCGGCGGCATCGACAGGAACCGCAACTGGACCGAAGGCTTCATCGCACCCAGCGGCAAGCTGACCTATTCCACCGAAGCGGCCGGAGCCTTTTACGGCGGCGCCCGCATCGTTGGGGCGGGAACCGCCGGCGACGGCGACGCTGGCGGCATCGCGCAGGGTCGCCAGGGGCGTTTCACCCTCGACCATCTTTATGCCGGCTGGCGATCCGGGACGCTGTTTTCGGCGCTGGGGGAGAACGCCATCGACATCAGCGCCGGACGCCAGCCCTTCAACATCGGCGATGGGTTTCTCATCAATGACGGAAATGCCGACGGACCGAAGGAAGGCGCCTACTGGCTCGCGCCCCGCAACGGCTGGGGACCGTCGAGCGTGGTCGCACGGGTCGACGTCAAGCCCTTCCATGCCGACGTCTTCCGGCTGAAGAGCGATTCCAACAGCTCCTCCGACGTCATATACGGCACCAATCTGGAATGGCACAGCGGTCCCGACGGCAAGAACGTCGTCGGCGGCAGCCTGCTGAAGGTAAGCGATTCAAAGCTGCCGACCCGCGACGGCATGCGGGTCTACAGCCTGCGCGCACAGGGTGCGTTCATCCCCGGCGTTCCGGATCTCTTCCTGGCGGGGGAATTCACCAAGGAACGCAACAGCCGGTCGGTGGCGGAGGTCGATGCCAACGCTTGGTACGGCGAGGCCAACTACACACTGTCTCAGGTCGGCTGGACGCCGAAATTCGGCTATCGCTACAGCCATTTCAGCGGCGACAAGCCGGGAACCGCCGCCAGCGAAGCCTTCGACCCGCTGCATTACGGCGCTGGCATTCGCGGTTGGGGCACCTGGTTCCAGGGTGAAATCGCCGGCCAGTATTTCTTTCCAATCATGAACACCAATGTGAACGTCCACCAGCTCCAGGCTTCCATCCAGCCCTTGGATACGGTGACGCTGACCGCGCTCTACTACATCTTCGACTTCGACCGCAAGCCGGTGGGCATCGCCTCCGACCGGGTCGGCAAGGAGGTCAATTTCGTGGTCGACTGGCAGGCGACCGAGAATTTGAGCGTCAGCGGCGGCGTCGGCCAGTTCAATGCCGACAGCGGAGGCAAGCAACTGCTGGGCGGCACCAAAAACTCGACGGTCGCCGAAATCTTCCTGCTGGCGCGCTTCTGACCGACCCCGTTCGAACCGCCCCTCACTGAACTGAGCCGCGCATCACTTCCATCCAAGCGGTGCGCGGCATTTTTCTTTTGTCTTTCGGGTGGAAGGAGAGAGCAGGAATGTTCGATGCGATGACCGGCGGCCAGCCGGGAGGGTGGAGGTTTCGCCGGCGTCTTGTCAGGCACATCTTCGATTCATCGCCCGACGGCTACATGCTGCTGCACAACAACGTGATCGTGGATTGCAACGACGCGGCCGTCCGCATGTTCGGCTGTGGCGGACGGGAAGAGCTTGTCGGCCACACCACGGACGATTTCGATCCCGAACGCCAACCGGATGGCCGGATGTCGGCGGATGTCGGCGGCGAAATCGTGGAGGCGGCGGAACGCGACGGGCATCACCGCTTCGAATGGCAGCATCGGCGCAAGGACGGAACGCTTTTCCACGTCTCCGTTACCCTGATGGTCTGCACCATCGGCGGCTACCGCGTGCATCTGTGCTTCTGGCAGGACATCGACGCGCTGGTGGCGGCACGCGACGCGGAGCAGCGGAACCAGCAGGCTTTTGCCGAGGTGCTGCGCCGCCTTTCCGATGAGTTCAGCACCAACGTTCGCCTCGTCGAAGGGCATTTGACCGATGCGGCCCGCAAGGCGGCGGAGGATGCCCGGCGCACCTGCGAACTGGTCTCGGATGCCAGCGATGCCGCGCGCTCCGGCGCCGCGGCGGTCGGCACCGCACACAGCGCTGCGGACGGCATATCGGCCGCCGCCGCCGAAGTCTCGGCGTCGATCACCGAAATCAGCCGCCAATTGTCGGCGGGCCTTGTGGCGGCGGAACGTTCGGGAAGCGAAGCCGATGCCGCCATGGCGATCATGACACGCCTCGACGACGCCACCCGGCGGATCGAGGGCATCGTCGCGCTGATCCATCGCATCGCCTCCCAGACCAATCTGCTGGCGCTGAACGCCACCATCGAGGCCGCCCGCGCCGGCGAGGCGGGGCGCGGATTCTCGGTCGTGGCGAATGAGGTCAAGACCCTGGCGAACCAGACCGCGAAAGCCACCGACGACATCACGGCGGAGGTGAGCCGGATCCAGGCGGTCGCTCAGGATGCCCTTGCCGCGACCGGCACCATCTCCGAAACCATTTCCCAGCTCGGCGACGTGATGACCGCGATTGCCGCGGCCATTGAGGAACAGCGCGCCGCCACCGCCGAAATCGCCCGCGGCATCGATCATGTCGCCGACCGGACCGCGGCGGCGACCGGGCGCCTTTCCCAATGCGTGGACTCCGCCCTCTCCGCCAACCACGCCGCAGGCGAACTGCAGCGGGAGATCGGCGATGTCAACGCGAAGGCCGACGCTCTGGGCCGTCATGCCGAGCGTTTCATGCACTCCATCGGCGGCGCGGCCTGATGCGGGACGTCTAATTTTTCGGCCAAAAATCCATATTTTGATAAAACAGCATTTTTTTCTCGGTTTGTCGCATTTTTCTGTTGGCAAAATGCCGCAGTTTGATAAACTAACAATCATAAGGAGAACGCACATGACCGGAGCCGAGGTTATGCTCGCCGCGTTGCGGGCAAAGGGGGTGTCGGTTTGCTTCGCCAATCCCGGCACCACCGAACTGGACGTGGTGAGGGCTTTCGAAACAGCACCCGAACTGCGCTGCGTCGTTGGTCTTCAGGAAAATGTCTGCACCGGCGCGGCCGATGGATATGGCCGCATGCTGGAGCGCCCGGCGGCGACGCTGCTGCATCTGGGTCCGGGCTTCGCCAACGGCATCGCCAACCTGCACAACGCACGCCGCGCACGCACGCCGATCGTCAACATCATCGGCGATCACACCAGCTGGCACCTTCCTTATGACGCCCCGCTGACGTCCGACATCGAATCCCTCGCCTGGCCGGTTTCGGGCTGGGTCCACCGGATAGCCGGCACGGCGGATATCGCCTTGGCGACGATGGAGGCGGTGGACCGCACGCGCAACAATGGCGGCCAGGGAACCACCCTGATCTTTCCCGCCGATTTCCAGATGGCCCCCTGCGACGCGGGCGCGCCGGACGGCGCATCGCCCGCCGGCAGGGATGAATCCGTCGAGGAGGATGCGCCTTTCGACGCGGCGGCGGCGGCCGATCGGTTGAAATCCGCCGGACGCATCCTGTTCCTGCTCGGCGGCGGCGGACCGGAGAGCGGCCTGGGCGCACGGGCGCAACGGGCGGCGGCACGGCTCTGCGCCATCTTGCCGGCACATGCCTATGCGGAAACCTTCCCGTCGCGCTCCGAGCGTGGGGTTGGACTGCCGGGCTTCGACCGCCTGCCCTATTTCCCCGAACCCGCCCGCAAGGCGCTGGATCCGGCGGATCTGGTGGTTCTGGTCGGTGCGCTGCCTCCGATCACCTATTTCGGTTATGAGGGGCATGACAGCCGGATGGTCGGCGATGAACGGCTGCTGACCCTGTGCCTGCCCGGCGAGAATGCCGCCGAGCGGCTGGAGGCGATTGCCGACGCCCTGAACGCACCGGCCTATACGGCGGCACCCGTCGATCTTCCCGCGGTCCCCGAAGGCTCGCTGACACCGGCGGGCATCGCCGCCGTGCTGGCGCGCGAACTGCCGGACGACGCCATCGTGTCGGTGGAAGGCGGCACCTGCGGCTATCCCTTCTACGCCGCTTCGGCGGGTGCGCGGCCACACACCGCGCTGACCAACACCGGCGGCGCCATCGGCCAGGGCCTGCCGGTCGCGATGGGGGCTGCGGTCGCCTGTCCCGACCGCAAGGTGGTCGCCCTGCTGTCCGACGGCAGCACGCAATACACCGTCCAGACGCTGTGGTCGCTGGCCCACGAGGGGCTGGACGTGGTGGTTCTGATCGCCGCCAACCACCAATACGCCATCCTGCGCAACGAGTTGCGGCGCGGCGGTGCCGCGTTGAGCGCGCAGGCGGAGGCGATGACCAGCCTCGACAATCCCCGCATCGACTGGGTGCAGCTGGCGCAGGCCTATGGCGTGTCCGCCAGCCGGGCGGCGACGACGGACGAATTGAGCGAGCAACTGAAGAACGCATTCGTGGTCAAGGGCCCCGCCCTGATCGAAATGGCGCTCTGACCGGCATTTCCGGCCCGAACCCTGCGGCCGGCACCCTCTGACCGGCCATCAACGGAATTGACGCCTTGACGGCCCGCGCAGTCCGCGGGGAGGCGGAGCTTTACCCAAAGGATCGATTATGGATTTGTCTCTCAAGGGAAAGGTCGCCGTGGTGACCGGCGGCAGCATGGGCATCGGACGCGCAATCACGGAAGCCCTGGCGGCGGAGGGTGTGCGGGTCGCCATCGTGGCGCGCAGCGCCGGCCCGCTGGAGGAAACCGCCCGCGCGATCACCGAGAAAACCGGCGTCGAGATTCTGGCGGCCCCCGCCGACGTGAGCGACACCGCCCAGGTCACCGCCATGATGGACCGCGTCGCCGCGCATTTCGGCCGCATCGACATCCTGGTGAACGGTGCCGCCCATCCCGGCGGCCTGGTCCGCAGCCAGATCGAGGAGGCCGATCCCGAAGGCCTGCTGAAGGACATCGACATCAAGGTGGTCGGCTACATGCGCTGCGCCAAGGCGGCGGCGGCGCACATGAAGGCCGGCGGCTATGGCCGGATCATCAACATCGGCGGCTTGACCGGGCGCGGCAGCAAGCAACTGTCGGGGATGCGCAACGTGGCGATCTGCCACATGACCAAGGCGCTGTCGGACCAGCTCGGCCCGCACGGGATCACGGTGAATGTCATCCATCCCGGCGTGGTGGAGACGCCGCACATCCATGAGCTTTATGCCAAGGAAGCGAAACTGCAGGGCCTGACCCCGGCCGAGGTGGAGGCGAACTACGCCAAGGTGACGCCGATCCGCCGCGTTCTTCAGCCGAACGAGATCGCCGACGTCGCGCTGTTCCTGGCGTCGCCACGGGCGGCAGCCATCACCGGGGAATCGATCGCCGTCGATGGCGGCATCACCCGCGGCATCTTCCTGTAATCGACGGAATCTCTGGGAGGAAGTGATGAAGGGAACCATACTGGTCGGAACCGCCGGTCAAGGCATCCTGCGCAGCGCTGACAACGGCGCCACCTGGCATCGCCTCGGCCTGAAGGAGGCCATCGAGTTCGACGGCACCGTCCGCTCGCTCGCCGTCGATCCCGCGCAACCGGCGCGGATTCTCGCCGGTGCCGATGTCGGCATGTGCCTCAGCACCGACGGCGGGGCGCATTTCCGGCTGGTCGACTCACCGATGAACGGCATGGCGGTGTGGGCGATCGCCTTCGACCCGCAGAATCCGAAGATGGTCTATGCCGGAACGGGCGCTCCGTCGCGTGGCCGCATGTTCCGCTCCCGCGACGGCGGAGAGAGCTGGACCGATCTCGGCGTCGAGCTGCCGGAATTCTGCGCCGGCGTCCACCGCCCGCGCATCCTCACCATCTGCGTCAATCCGGTGAACGGAAACGAGGTGTGGTTCGGGGTGGAGGAAGGCGGTGCCTGGCGCAGCGACGATGCCGGCGACAGCTGGACGCGCATCGACACGCCGGAAAGCACCATCAGCAATTCCGACATCCATTCCATCGCCGTTCTGCCGCCGGCCCGCCCGGAGCCGGTCAAGCATCTCATCCTCACCGTCAATTCGGTCTATGAGAGCGGCGACGGCGGGCGCAGCTGGAAGGGAACCGCGTCGAAGGAACGTTTCGACGCGATGTACTATACCCGCACGATCCAGCTGGTCAGCGACAACGGCAACGAACTGCTGCTCGCCATCGGCGACGGCACGCCGGGCACGCGGACGGCCATCTACCGCTCGGAGGACCGTGGAGTCACCTGGGCGCGCACGCTGATCCACACGCCGCCGAACTCCACCGTCTGGGCCTTCGGCGCCCATGCCTCGGACCGCTCGCTGGTGTTTGCCGGGACCAAATACGGGCATCTGCTGCGCTCCACCGACGGCGGCCGCAGCTGGTACAAGGAATGGCGCGACTTCAGCGAGATCACCGCGGTCGCCTGGACCCCCCATGTCGCGCCCGTCTCGGCCCATCCCCAATCCATCAATTGACCGGGAGGACGCGACCATGACCGGCGCTTCCGACGATGTGAAACCGCGCATCCGGCGCACGCATCTCGCTCTCTACGTCAAGAACCCGTTCGAAACGGCCGCCTGGTACAAGGACGTTTTGAACATGGTCGAAACCGCCCGCGGCAAGCAATGGGTGTTTCTGTCCTTCGGGCGCAAGCACCATGACATCGCGCTGATCCAGGCCGATCCCGACACGCTGCCCCCGGCGCCATCGGAACTGCGCGGGCCGATCAACATGCAGCATTACGGCCTGGAGATCGAAGGGGATATGGACGAGCTGCGCCGCCTCTACGGCATGCTGCTGCGCAAGAACATCCCCATCGTCAAGATCACCGACCACAAGGTCGGCATCGGCCTCTATTTCACCGACCCGGACGGCCACCGCTTCGAATTCTTCCTGGAGACGGTGCATGGCGACGAGGAAGGGAAGGATGTGCTGAACCGGCACAACGCCCCCAGCGAACCCTTCACCCTGACACCGCTTTGACGCCGCCTTGATACCCAGGCGTTTCCAACCGTCCCATCGAGGAGCAGTTTTCCCATGAAAGCCCCGAATTTCGGCGCCTATCACATCCGCAAATGGTTCCTTCAGATCGACGACACGCTGGCGACCGAAAGCGGCAAGCCGGCCGACGGCGAGATGCTGCGCAAGATCGTCATCGCCGCCTGCATCCACAACCCCTATGCCGGCCGGTATGAGGAGGATCTGAGCGCCTGGATCGACGCCTCGCCCGAACTGGGCCGCGAATTCGGCCGGCGTATCCAGGAGGCCGCCGCCGGTCAGACCATCGAAAGCTACGGCAAAGCCATTCTGGTTGGCATCGACGGCGATTACGAGCATGGCAACGCGCTGCTGACCAACCCCGCCGCCAACCCGATCCGCGACGCGCTCGGCGGCGGCAAGTCCTGGGTGCCGTCCACCGGCAAGCGCGGCGTGCCGGGCACGGTGCTGGACATCCCGTTGGCCCACAAGGATGCGCTCTATGTGCGCTCGCATTACGACACGGTCAGCGTCAGCTTCAACGATGCCCCCAACCGTGACGAGGTTCTGGTCTGCTGGGCCTTCGCCACACGCGGCCGGCTGCATGCCCGTCTCGGCGGCCTGAAGGCGTCCGATGTCAAGGGCCAGGACGGGTTGGTCTGACATGGCGATGGAGCGTCGCGATCTGACGGTGCCGCATGCGGGCCTGCGGTTCCATGTGATCGAATGGGGACCTGCGGACGCCCGGCCGGTCGTGATGCTCCATGGCATCCGCGGCTTCGCGGAAACCTTCGCCGGGGTGGCGGACGCCCTGCAGCCGGAGTTCCGCGTGATCGCCTACGACCAGCGCGGGCGGGGCGAAACCGACTGGGATCCGCAGCGGAACTACTACACCGACACCTATGTAGGCGATCTGCTGGCCATCGCCGACGCGCTGGGGTTGGCGAGATTCGATCTGCTCGGGCATTCGATGGGCGGCATCAACGCCATCGTATTCGCCGCCCTCCATCCCGAGCGGCTGCGCCGGTTGATCATCGAGGACGCCGGTCCCGGCGCCTTCGAAGCCAGTCCGGGCGCCGCCCGCATCCGGCGGGAGATGACCGGGACGCCGGCCAGCTTTGCAGATTGGGAGGCCGCCAGCCTCTTCATGCGCAACCTGCGCCCGACGGTGACGGAAGAGGCGCGGCAGCAGCGGCTGCGCAGCATGCTGAAGCCGGTGCCCGGCGGTGGCTTCACCTGGCGCTACGACCACGCCGGCATCACGGCGACCCGGCTCGATCCCGATCCGGCGCGCCTGGTCGATCTGCGGCCGCATGTCGGCGCACTGACTTGCCCGACGCTGGTGGTCCGCGGCGGACGCTCGGACTATCTGCAGCCGGAAAAGGTCGAGGCCATGCGCGCCCTGAATCCGGCCCTGACCGACGCGGTGATTCCAGACGCGGGGCATTACGTCCACGACGACCAGCCGGCCGCATTCAACCGCGTGGTCCGCGACTTTCTTCTGTGAACCCCGCCGGAACCGAGTTCCGACACAAGCGGCCAGAACCAAACGGCAAGAGCCGAGCGGCCGCAAACGCCAGGGGAGTGACGCATCATGATCATCGAAATGCGCAGCTACACGCTGACGCCCGGCGGCGTCCGGGAATATCTGCGCCTCTACAACGAAATGGGACGCGCGGTTCAGGGCGAGATTCTCGGCGACCTCGTGGCGCTGATGCAGCCGGAAAGCGGCGATCTCAACCAGCTCGTCTTCCTGTGGCGCTACGAGAGCTATGACGAGCGGGTCCGCCGCCGCCGGATCCTGATGGAGGACGAGCGCTTCACCGCCTTCCGCAAGGCGGTCCGCCCCCTGATGGTCAGCCAGCACAGCCGTCTGCTGACCGCGGTGTGATCCCCAGCTTTCCGCAGAGGGCCGCAAGATGACCGATACCCCATCCGCAAACATCGCAGTGCCCGTCCTGATCGTCGGGGCCGGGCCAGTCGGCGTGACCGTCGCCAACCTGCTGGGCACCTACGGCGTGGAAACGCTGCTGATCGACCGCAGCCCGGAAATTCTCAACTACCCGCGCGCCGTCGGCCTCGACGACGAAGCCTTGCGGACCTTCCAGTCCTGCGGCCTCGCCGAACTCATGCTGCGCGACATGATCCAGAATGTGCCGATGCGCCTATATACGGCGGACCGGCAATGCTGCGCCGAGATCCTGCCGCGGACGCGGGAATATGGCTGGTTCCGGCGCAATCTCTTCTCCCAGCCTCTCGGCGAGACGACCCTGCGCAACGGTCTGAAGCGCTTCCCCCATGTCACGCTCCAGCCCGGCGTAGAGCTGGAAACGCTCGCCCAGACCGATGCGGGCGTAACCGCCACGCTGCGCGATGCCGACGGTGGACGCCGCACCATCCGCGCCGATTATCTGGTGGCGTCTGACGGCGCCCGCAGCACGGTGCGCGAGTTGCTGAAGGTTCCCTATCTCGGCCAGACCCATCCGCACAAATGGGCGGTGATCGAGTGCGACGCCGACCCGCTCGACGCCCCCTATACTGCCCTGCATTGCGAACCGCGCCGCCCCTATGTCTGCCTGCGCCTGCCCTATGGGCTGCGCCGCTGGGAATTCATGATGTTCCCCGGCGAGGATGACGCGCAGATCCTCGCTCCCGACAAGGTGCGCGAGCTGCTGCGCGGCCATGTCGCCGATCCCGACAGGCTGAACATCGTACGGGCGCGGGTCTACACCCACAATTCGCGTGTAGCGGAATCCTTCGTCGTCGGCCGGGTCTGCCTTGCCGGAGACACCGCGCACATCACGCCGCCCTGGATCGGCCAGGGGCTGAATGCCGGGCTGCGCGACGCCTACAACCTCGCCTGGAAGCTGGCCTGGATTCTTCAGGGCCGCCTGAAGCCCGAGCTGCTGCAAAGCTACCATGACGAACGCCACGCCCATGCCAAGGCGATGATCGACCTCGCCGATCAGTTCGGAGCGGTTCTGTCGATGCGCAATCCGGCGCTGGCATGGCTGCGCGACCGCTTCCTGATGGCGATCCGCCGCCTGCCGCCGGTCCGCGACTATGTGTTGCAGATGCGCTTCAAGCCGATGCCGCGCTTCGCCAAGGGCGTGGTGGTCAACAGCGGCGATCCGGCGCGCGATGCGCTGGTCGGGCGGATGTTCATCCAGCCGAACGTGGAAACCGCCGATGGCGGAGTCCGCAAGCTCGACGACCTGGTCGGCTCGCGCTTCGCGCTGATCGGTTGGCGCTGCGATCCGCTGGCATCCGCCCCGGCGGAGCTGCTGGCGCAGTTGGAGCGGCTGGGATGCGACCGCTATTTCGGCGTCCGGTCCCGCTGCGGCGACGGCGAAAGCGGTCTGCCCGCAGGGCCGTCCCCGGCGATGTCCTCTGCGACAACGAATGCGGTCACGGTTCTGCAGGACGTGGATAACGATCTTCAGGCCTGGTTCGGGCCGCAGGGGATCGATTGGGTTCTGATCCGGCCCGACCGCTTCGTCGCCGCCGCCGGGCGGCGGGACGACGCGGCCGGACAGTTGAGCCGCTTCTGCACCATGGCGCTGCCCGACTCGGAGGCGCCATCGGCCGCCGCGTCCACCGTCCCGCGGTTTCCGCAGCCGCAAGCCACCGTGACGGCCGCGGCTGTCCGCTGACCGCTTCCAAGACGCCGCCAGACCGGAGGAGTTTCCGCTTGTACACGCCACTTTTCGCCTGCATCGACGGCAAATTCCTGAGCGCCGACCAGCGCGACGGCCAGGATGTGCGCGATCCCGCGACCGGCGCTCTGCTCGGCCGCCTGCCCTGGACGACCGCCGCCGACCTCGACGCCGCTCTGGCGGCGGCCCAGCGCGCTTTCGAACGCTGGCGGGACAGCTCCCCGGTCGAACGCTCCGCAATTCTCCGCCGCGCCGCCGATCTGACACGGGAACGGGCGGAGGAGATCGGGCGCGCCATCACCCTGGACAATGGCAAGCCGCTTGCCGACGCGGTGGCCGAGGTGATCAACGGGGCCGAGTTTCTGGACTGGCATGCCGAGGAGTGCCGCCGGATCTATGGGCGCGTGGTGCCGGCGCGCGATCCGTCGATCCGGCAGCTGGTGACGCGGGAGCCGGTCGGCGTCTGCGCCGCCTTCAGCCCATGGAACTTTCCGTTCGGCCAGGCGATCAAGAAAGTCGCCGCCGCCGTCGGTGCCGGCTGCGCGATGGTCCTCAAGGGACCGGAGGAATCGCCCAGCGCGGTCGTCGCTCTCGCCCGGATCATGCATGACGCCGGTCTGCCGCCGGGTGTCCTCAACATCGTCTGGGGCGCTCCGGCCGAGGTGTCCCGGCATCTGATCCAGTCGCCCATCGTGCGCAAGCTGTCCTTTACCGGATCCGTGCCGGTGGGCAAGCAGCTGGCCGCAATGGCCGGCGCCCATATGAAGCGGATGAGCATGGAGCTGGGCGGCCACGCGCCGGTGCTGGTCTTCGCCGACGCCGATGTCGAGCAGGCCGCCGACGCGCTGGCCAACCGCAAACTGCGGAACGCCGGCCAGACCTGCATCAGCCCGTCGCGCTTCTACGTGCAGGCCTCGGTCTATGACCGCTTCGTCTCCCGCTTCACCCAGGCGGTCGAGGCGGTCAAAGTCGGTCATGGGCTGGACGACGGCGTGCAGATGGGGCCGCTGATCCACGACCGCCGCCTGAACGCGGTGCATGACCTCGTCGAGGATGCCGTCGGCCAGGGCGGCGAGCTGGTGACCGGCGGCCGCAGGCTGGGCGATGCCGGCCATTTCTACGCGCCGACCATCGTCGCCGGCCTGCCGGATTCCGCCAGGCTGATGACGGAGGAGCCTTTCGGGCCGGTCGCCGCCATCGTGCCCTTCACCGGCTTCGACGAGGCCGTCGCGCGGGCCAACAGCCTTCCCTACGGTCTGGCCGCCTATGTCTTCACCGGCGCACTGAAGACCGCCAACGCCGCCGCCCGCGCCCTGGAGGCCGGCATGGTCAACATCAACCATTTCGGCATGGCGTTTCCGGAACTTCCCTTCGGCGGAATCAAGGACAGCGGCATCGGCAGCGAAGGCGGTACCGAAACCTTCGACAGCTACCTCGTCATCAAGATGATCACCGAGATGTGAACCGCCGCCGGCCCGCCATCGGGACCGGCCCATTCCGCACCCGTCATTCCCGTCAGGATCGCCATGCTGTCTTTGAAGAACCCCGATCTTCTGCGCCGAGACGCGCTGATCGACGGCCGCTGGATCGCCGCACCGACCCCGGAGGCGGTGATCGTCGTCACCAATCCCGCCACCGGCGAAAGGCTGGGCGCCGTGCCGCGTCTGGGCGCCGAGGAAACGCGTGAGGCGATCCGCGCCGCCAACCGCGCCTGGCCGGCATGGCGCGCCCTGACCGCCAAGCAGCGCTCCGCCATCCTGCGCCGCTGGTTCGAGCTGATCCTGGAGAACCAGGAGGATCTCGCCCGCATCATGACCGCGGAGCAGGGCAAGCCGCTGGCCGAGGCGCGCGGCGAGATCGCCTATGCCGCCTCCTTCATCGAATGGTTCGCCGAAGAAGGCAAGCGGGTCTATGGCGACACCATCCCGGCGCCGGTCGCCGGACAGCGCATCGTCGTCACCAAGGAGCCGGTCGGCGTCTGCGCCGCCATCACGCCCTGGAACTTCCCCGCGGCGATGATCACCCGCAAGGCCGGTCCGGCGCTGGCCGCTGGCTGCACCATGGTGGTCAAACCGGCTTCGCAGACCCCACTCAGTGCGCTGGCGCTGGCCCGGCTCGGCGAGCAGGCGGGCATTCCGGCGGGGGTGCTGTCCGTGGTCACCGGCCCGGCGGGCGAGATCGGCACCGTCCTGGCCACCGACCCGCTGGTCCGCAAGCTCAGTTTCACCGGCTCCACCGAGGTCGGGCGCCTACTGATGGGCCAGACCGCCTCGACGATCAAGAAGGTGTCGATGGAGCTTGGCGGCAACGCGCCGTTCATCGTGTTCGACGATGCGGATCTCGACGCCGCCGTCGAAGGCGCCTTGCTGTCCAAATTCCGCAATGCCGGCCAGACCTGCGTCTGCGCCAACCGCATCTATGTCCAGGACGGGGTTTATGACGATTTCGCCGAACGGCTGGCCCGCCGCGTCGCGGCGTTCGCCGTCGGCGACGGCGCTGCCGACGGCGTTCAGATCGGCCCGCTGATCGACGGGCGGGCGGTGGCGAAGGTCGAGGAGCAGATCGCCGATGCCCTGGCCAAGGGCGCCACGCTGCGCACCGGCGGCAGGCGCCATGCGTTGGGCGGCAGCTTCTTCGAGCCGACCGTGCTGTGCGGCGTGACGGCCGACATGATTGTCGCTCGCGAAGAAACCTTCGGGCCGATGGCGCCGTTGTTCCGCTTCACCGGCGAGGAAGACGTCGTCGCCATGGCCAACGACACCGAATTCGGTCTGGCCAGCTATTTTTACGCCCGCGACCTGGGCCGCGTCTGGCGCGTCGCCGAGCGGCTGGAATACGGCATGGTCGGCGTCAACACCGGCCTGATTTCGAACGAGGTCGCTCCCTTCGGCGGCGTCAAGCAGTCGGGTCTGGGACGCGAAGGCTCGCACTACGGCATCGAGGATTACCTCACCGTCAAATACATCAACATGGTCGCCGCCTGACCCCCGCCGCCCGGCCGACAGCCAATTCGGCCGGACTCCAACCCGGCCGGCGGACGGCCCTTTCGCCGAACAGGACGATTGAAAGGAAACAGTCATGGGTTTTCGCGGAAAGCTGTTGGGTTTAGCCTGCGCTCTCGGGGTCGGTGCAATGGCCGTTCAGGCCTTGGCTGCAGAGCCGATCAAGGTCGGCGCCGTCCTGTCCTTGACGGGCGGAGCGGCGATGCTCGGCGATCCGGAACTGAAGACACTGCAGCTCTATGTCGACGAGACCAACAAGGCCGGCGGCGTGCTCGGCCGACCGGTCGAGCTGATCCAGTATGACGACGGCAGCGAGCCGGGCAAGGCCAACGGCTTGGTGAAACGCCTGATCGATTCCGACAAGGTCGACATGCTGATCGGCGGCTCCACCACCGGCGCCAGCATGGCGATGTATCCGATGATTGAGCGGGCCGGGATCCCGTTCATTTCGCTGTCCGGCGCCCTGGTGATCGCCGAGCCGGTCAAGAAATGGATGTTCAAGATCTCGCACCACGACCGGATGGTGGGCGAGCGGATCATGACCGACATGAAGGCCAAGGGCTACCGTTCCATCGGCATGCTGTCGGACACCAGCGGCTTCGGCCAGTCGGCGAGCAAGGAGATGCTGGAGGTCGCCGACAAGGTCGGCATCAAGGTGGTTGCCCACGAGACATTCAATCCGAAGGACACCGACGTCACCGCACAGCTCACCAACATCAAGAACACCGCGGGCGTGCAGGCGCTCTTCGTGGTCAGCTTCGGCCAGGGAGCCGTCGTGGCGACCAAGAACATCGCCCAGCTCGGCATCAAGCTGCCGCATTACGAAACCTCCGGCGTCGCAACGCAGGACTATATCGCGCTGTCCGGCCCGGCTGCCGAGGGTGTCCGCCTGCCGGCCCCGGCCCTGATGGTCGCCGGTGAACTGCCGGACGGCGATCCGCAGAAGGAGGTTTCCATTTCCTACGCCGAGACCTATCAGGCGCGATACCAGTCGGGCGCCTCGCCATTCGGCGCATACGCCCGTGACGCTTGGTTCCTGTGGACGGACGCGGTGAAGCGCGCCGGCACGGTCGACAAGAGCAAGGTACGCGACGCCATCGAGGCCACCAGCAATCTGGCGGGCACCTGCGGCATCGTGACGATGAGTGCCAAGGATCACCTCGGCCTCGACATCGCGGCGCTCAAGATGGTGATGGTCAAAAACGGCAAATTCACCCTCGCCGACTGACCCGGACATCGCCCGTCCGTTTTCCGGACCCCGCCGCCCGCGCTCCATCGCCCGAAGGGGGAAACCGTCATCATGCTTTCCGAACTGCTGCAATTCTCGCTGTCGGGGATGACCCTCGGCGCGACCTACGCCCTGGCGGCGCTTGGCTTTTCGATGATCTACAATGCCAGCGGCGTCATCAACTTCGCCCAGGGCGAATTCATCATGATCGGTGGCATGGCGGCGTCCTTCCTGGTCGCTGCCGGGCTGCCGCTGCCGCTGGCCTGCCTCGCCGCGGTGGCGATTGCCGGCCTCATCGGCGGTGTCGTCGAACGGCTCACCATCGCGCCGGCGCGGACTGCCGACGTCGCCAGCATCGTCATCATCACCATCGGCGTGTCGATGATCCTGCGCGGCCTGACCGAAATCCTGCTCGGCAAATCGGCCCATGCGCTGCCCGCCTTCTCCGGCGATGATCCCATCGCCGTTCTCGGCGCCACCTTCCTGCCGCAAAGCGTCTGGGTGCTGGGCGTCGGCGGGCTGATCGTGGTCGGGCTGCGGCTGTTCTTCGGCCACACCCGCATCGGCAAGGGGGTGCTGGCCACCGCCCATGACCGGCTGGCGGCACAGCTGGTCGGCATCGACGTGCGCCGGGTCCTGACACTCAGCTTCGCTCTGTCGGCGGCGACGGGCGCCGTGGGCGGCGTTCTCGTCACGCCGATCTCCACCGTGTCCTTCGACACCGGCGTCATGCTCGGGCTGAAGGGCTTCGTCGCAGCAACGCTCGGCGGGCTCGGCAGCGGTGCCGGCGCGGTGCTCGGCGGACTGTCGCTCGGCCTGATCGAGGCGATGACCGCCGGTTACGTCTCGTCCTCCTACAAGGACGCGGTGCCCTTCATTCTGATCTTCGTCGTTCTCGTGCTGCGCCCGCAAGGGATGCTCGGCGCCAAGCCCACCGATCGGATCTGACCCATGACGATTGTTGACGACCTCGGGTCCGGCACGCGCGGGCGCTGGATCGGCCTGGCCTTGCTGGCCAGCACGGTCACGCTCCTCCCGTTCCTCCTGCCCAATGCCTATTACGTCGATGTGGCGATCCGCATCGCTATCCTGGCAATCAACGGCATCGCGCTCAATCTGCTGATGGGCTACACCGGGCAGATCAGCCTCGGCCATGCCGGCTTCTTCGGCCTCGGCGCCTATGGATCCGCCGTGTTGACGGCGCGGGCCGGCTGGCCGCCGGGCGCGGCGCTGGCGGTATCGGCGCTCGGCACCGCCGTGCTCGCCTGGCTCGTCGCGCGCGTGGTCCTGCGCCTTCGCGGCCATTACCTCGCCATGGCGACACTGGGCTTCGGCATCATCGTCTCCATCGTGCTGACCAACGAGTCCAACTGGACCGGCGGTCCGGACGGCATGCCGGTCGATCCCTTCTCGCTGTTCGGCTTCGCACCGGCGGACGAGCGGCAATGGTGCTGGCTGTTCGGTGGGCTGCTGCTCGCCACGGTCGTTCTGGCGCAGAACCTGATCGACTCTCCGGCCGGGCGGGCACTACAGGCGCTGCGCGGGTCGGAGACGGCGGCTTCCGTCGCCGGCATCGACGTGCGCGCCAGAAAGACCGGCGTCTTCGTGCTGTCGGCGACGGTCTCCTCGGCCTTGGGAAGCCTGAGCGCCCATTATTCCGGCTACATCAATCCGGGGGTCGCCGGGCTGATGCCGTCGGTGGAGCTGGTGATCGTCGTGGTGCTCGGCGGCATGGCGTCCGTCTACGGCTCGCTGTTCGGCGCGGTGATTGTCGGCCTGCTGCCACAACTGCTCGCCGGTTACGAAGGATGGGACTCGGTGCTGTTCGGCGTGATCATGGTGGTCACGATGATCTTCCTGCCCGCGGGTGTGGTGCCGAGCCTTGCCGCAAGGATGCGCGCCGGAAGCGCACCGCCGCCCGGCAGCAAGGCCGACCGCGGAGCCGATGCGAATGCCAAGGGAGAGCCGGCATGCTGACGATCGCCAATCTCTCCAAATCCTTCGGCGGGTTGCATGCGGTCCAAGAGGTCAGCTTCCACGTCCCGAAGGGCTGCGTCTATTCGGTGATCGGTCCCAACGGTGCCGGCAAGACCACGCTGTTCAATCTGATCTCCGGTCTCTACACGCCGACGGCAGGGTCGATCCGCTTCGAAGACGCCGAGATTGCCGGCCTGCCGCCGGAGGCGCTCGCCCGCCTCGGCCTGAGCCGCACCTTCCAGAATCTGCAGATCTGCCGCAACCTGTCGGCCATCGAGAATGTGATGGTCGGCGCGAACCTCTCGCTGAACGGCAGCATGTTCGCGGCGATGCTGCGCTGGCCTGGGCTGGCGCGTGCGGATCGGGCCTGCCGCAAGCGTGCGGCGGAGCTGATGGAACGGGTTGGCTGTGGCGCTTATCTCCGCGCCGACGCGGCGGCCATGCCCTACGGTGCGCTGAAGCGGCTGGAGATCGCGCGGGCGTTGGCTTCCAACCCCCGCATCCTGTTCCTGGACGAACCGGCGGCCGGGCTGAACCACACGGAAACCCACGAGATCGAAACGCTGATCGCCGATATCGCACGGGACGGGCTGACCGTCGTGGTGGTGGAGCATGACATGAAGCTGGTGATGAACGTATCGGATCGAATCCTTGTGCTGAACTACGGCCGCAAGCTGGCCGAAGGGACACCGGAGGAGATCCGCCACGACGCCGAGGTCATCGCCGCCTATCTTGGCGACGACGCGCAGGAGGGCTGAAGCGATGCGCGCCATGGACATCATCGCCGCCGAACACCGCAACATGAGGCTGGTCGCCGACGCGCTCGCAGCGCTCGGGGAGCGCTTCGCCACGGGAAAGCCGGATGGCGCCGACCTGCACACCGCCCTTCATACGGTCGAGCTGATCGCCGACTATTTCGAATTCTATTCGGACCGCTTCCATCACAAGCATGAGAGCGACGTGCTGTTCGCGGCGATGCGGGCGCGCAGCGGGCGCGGCGCAGCGATGCTGGACCAGCTCGACCGGAACCATCGCGATTCCCACCATGAACTGGACCGCCTGCGCTTCCTCGCCGGCAATCCCAACCGGATGGAGGCCGGAAACCTGCAGGCGCTCGCCGAGCATATCCGCGCCTTTCGCGAGGGCTTCGAGACGCATCTGCGGATCGAGGAGGAGCAGTGCTTTCCCCTGGCCCGCGAGGTGCTGACCGAAGAGGACTGGAAGGCGGTGGAGACGGCATTCGCCGCCGTCAGCGATCCGCTCGATCAAGAGAACCCGGGGGAGGCCATCGCGCTGCTGAAGGCGCGGATCACGCTGCTGCTGCCGTCACCCTTTGGCCTTGGCGGAGTGCGGGACCACATTCCGGCCACCCCCCACGGGCGGACGCACGCCGACGTACCGACCCTGGCGGTCGAAGCGGTTTCCAGCGGCTATGGCCGCAACGACGTGCTGCATGGGGTATCGCTGAGAATCATGCCGGGCCAGCTGGTTGCCCTGGTGGGAGCGAACGGCGCCGGAAAGACGACGCTGCTCCGCGGCATATCGGGAGTGCAGCCGGTCACCGGCGGACGCATCGCCTTTCAAGGCGCGCCGGTTGCGCGCATGTCGGCCGCCGACCGCGTGCGCGCCGGACTCTGCCAGGTGCCGGAAGGCCGCCATGTCTTCGCTCCCATGTCCATCGAGGACAATCTGCGCCTCGGCGCCTACACCCGGTCGGCCGGCGAGATCGCCGACGGTCTCGATGAGGTCTATCGCCTGTTCCCCATCCTGCAGGAGCGTCGCACCCAGCCGGCCGGCGTGCTGTCCGGCGGGCAGCAGCAAATGCTGGCGCTGGGCCGGGCACTGATGGGAAAACCGAAACTTCTTCTGCTCGACGAGCCGAGCATGGGCCTCGCCCCGCTGATCGTCGCGGAGATCTTCCGGATCATCCGGATGCTGCGGGATTCCGGCGTGACAATCCTGCTGGTCGAGCAGAACGCGCGAGCCGCCCTGTCCATCGCCGACCATGCCTATGTGATGGAAGCCGGCCGCATCACGCTTGAGGGGCAGGGGGCGGACCTGATTCGCGACGACGAGGTCCGCAAGGCCTATCTCGGCCATTGACGGGGCACTCCATCGACGCGGAAAAACGGATCGAGAAAGCGATTGCCCGGCCTCCGGCGCAAAGGCAAAGTCGGCCTCTCCCGTCCTGCGGGGCGGGGGTCCCATTGCCGATTTGCACCATTTCCGTTTTGGATGACGTGATGAACAGCCTTCGTCGCATGCTCGATATACTCGACCTGTTCGCACCAGACCGGCCGACGATCGACGTCGATTTCATCTGCGAGAGGCTTGGCTACACCCAGGCCAGCGCCTACCGCTACGTGCGGGAATTCGTGGAGTTCGGCCTGTTGGTCCGCATTCCCAGCGGCTACACGCTGGGACCGAAGATCATCGAGCTGAACCGGCAGATGACGGAACACGATCCGCTGCTGGTGGCCAGCCGCGACCTGCTGTCCTTCCTGGTTGACGAGACGGGACTGAGCGCGCTGCTCAGCGAACGCTACGACGACACCGTCATCAACATCCAACATACGCCGGGCCGGGAAGGACTGCCGCTGAATTACGGGCGCGGCCGTCCCATGGACCTGTTCCGCAGCGCGACCGCGCGCGTCATCCTGGCCTATCTCCTGCCGCGCCAGCTCAAGCGGCTCTATGAACAGCATGTCGGGGAGCCGACGTTGCAAAATCTGGGCGTGACATGGAAGGAGTTCTCCAAATCCATGCTGCAGGTCCGGAAAAACGGCTATTGCATCAGCTTCGGCGAGCTGGACCCGGAAAAGGCCGGTCTCGCGGCGCCGATCTTCGACGAGAAGAAGCGTGTGCTGGGCAGCATCACGCTGGTCGGCGGGCTCGACCGCTTTTCCGCCTTCAACGAGAACTATCTCGCCAAGATCGTCACCGACGCGGCGTCGGAGATCACCCGGCGCATGGCCGCCACCGCCCGGCCGGATGGCGACAACGCCATCGAAGCGCTCGATCCCGATGCCGTCGAGGACGAGGAGGAGTGACTTCAACGCGGCGCTTCATCGCCGGACTGGGCGCCGCGCAGGTCGTTTCATGGGGGACGCTCTATTACAGCTTCCCGCTGATCGCCAAGCCGATGGCGGCGGAACTGGGTCTGTCGAAGCCGGCCGCCTACGGCGCCGCGACGGTCGGCCTGCTGGTGGCCGGCATCGCGGCCTTTCCCCTGGGGGCCGCAATCGACCGGGGATGGGGGCGGAGCATCATGACGCTCGGCTCGCTTCTCGCCTGTTTGGCGCTGCTGGCCTGGGCCGCCGTCGGCAGCCTGCCATCGCTGTATCTCGCATTCGTCGGTATTGGACTTGCGCAGGCGATGACGCTGTACGAGCCGGCTTTTGCCGTCATTGCGCGCCGGTTCGGCGCGAACGCGCGGCAGGGCATCGTCACGCTCAGCCTGTGGGGCGGCTTCGCCGGGACAGTGTTCATCCCGCTCATCGGCATGTCGCTGAATCACGTCGGCTGGCGCGCCACCCTGGCAATCCTGGCCGCCGCCAACCTGTTCTGCGTGCTGTTGCACGGTTGGGTCATCGATCCGGGCAAAGATGCGCCGCGACCAGCGCCGCCGGTGGGGCACGGCATGGCCCGGCAGGGACGGGCCGCAGCGGGCTGGGCATTGCGGCAACCGGCCTTTCGTGGGCTGCTGGTCGCTTTGACCGTCTATTACGGGCTTTTCTCGGCCTTGATCTTCCACCTATATCCACTGCTGCTCGAACAGGGATTCAGCGACGCGGCCGCCGCCGCGTCCGTCGCCGCTATCGGCCCGGCGCAGGTGGTCGCCCGCATCGTCCTTTTGCTGGTCGCCGGCCAGTCCCCCATCCGGGCCGTCGGGTCGGCGACGGTCGCCGTCTTTCCAATCGCGCTGGCACTTCTGCTCGCCGCGCCAGGAAGTCCGGCGATGCTCGTCGCCTTCACGCTGTTGTTCGGTGGCGCAAACGGACTCATGACCATCGTCCGCGGCCTCGCCGTGTCCGAAATGGTGACACGCGACGCCTATGGGGCGGTCAACGGCACCCTTGCCGCCCCCGGCATCGCCGTCAAGGCGCTGGCGCCGCTGGCGGCGGCGCTGCTGTGGACCATATCGGGTTCTTACCAGAGCCTGGTCGTCGTCGCCCTGTCCGGCACCTGCATCTCGGCGCTGGCCTTCTGGTACGCGGCGACCCGGCGGATTTGAACCGTGCGACCCTGGCGCGGCCGTTACTGCAGGCGCTCGATCCGGTAAGGGGTCGGATCGACGATGGGGCGCGCGCCGGTGACGAGATCGGCGGCGAGCTGGCCGGCAGCAGGTGCGGTGCCGAAGCCATGGCCGGAGAAGCCCGTCGCCAGCGTCAGGCCCGGAATTCTGTCGAGATTGCAGATCACCGGAAGGGAATCGGGGGTGATGTCCATCCAGCCGCCCCACTCCTCCTCGATCTTGGCAGCCTCGAAGGCGGGCCAGGCGGCGCGGATGTTCCGCATGGCCTCCGCGTTGATCCCGGCATGGACGCGCGGGTCGAGCGTCCGCTCCTTTTCGAAGGGCGTGGTCGACTTGCCGTCCCAGCGGCGCGCCCGCATCAGATCCTCGACGAACGCCCTGCCGAAGGTGATGCGCAGCAGCTTGCGCCCATCGCGGAACACTGGCAGATAGCGCATGCCGAGCAGCGCATGGTCGATGACGATCGGGGATTCGACGGCGCCGCGCTGGCAGATGGTGTAGCCGCCATCCGCGCGCTTGCGGAACGAGAAGTTCGGCGCGCCGACCGCGATCTCCGTCGGCCCCTCCATCGGCGCGGTGCGGATGCCGTAACAGATCAGCGGCAGCATCGGCAGCGGAATACCCATGTTGCCGAGAAAGCGGCGAGACCAGAAGCCGGTGGCCAGCACCACCTGCTCGCAGCGGATCTCCCCCTTCTCCGTCACCACCCCGCTCACCTTTCCGCCCGACAGGGACAGCTCCCGCACGGCGCAGTTCTCGACGATGGTCACCCCCTTCGCCATGGCCGCGCGGGCGATGGCGCTGGAGGCGAGCGTCGGTTCGGCGCGCCCGTCGGAAGGGGTGTAGATGCCGCCCGTCCAGCCGCCGCGCCCACCCGGAACCAGCTCGTCGATCTCCTTCGGCGAGATGATCCGGGAATCGAGCGACAGGCCATCGGTGGTCGCCAGCCATTTGCGATGGACGTCGAGTTCGGCGTCGGAGGTCGCCAGGAACATGATGCCCGCCGGCTTGTAGCCGACCTCGCCGCCGACCCGCTCATTCATCCCGGCCCACAGCCGATCGGACTCGATGGCCAGCGGCAGATCGCGCGCGGATCGCGAGGTCTTGCGCACCCAACCGAGATTGCGCGACGACTGTTCCCCTGCCAGCCGGCCCTTTTCGAGAACGACGACCGGAATGCCCCGTTCGATCAGGTTGAGGGCGGTCACCAGCCCGACGATGCCCGCCCCGACCACCACGACGGTTGTCGATTTCGGCATGCTGGTTGATGTCTGGACCGGGGAAATCGTCGGGGCCATGGCAATCCTCCTTGAGCGGGAATGACCGGAAAACGGGAAGGGGCGCGGCGGCCGGCCGGGCGCCCGACCGGATCAGAGGGAAAGACTGATCCGGCGCACGTCGGCGATGCCGGCGCCACGATAGGCGGTGACCTCGATCTCGACCTTGTAGACGGTCGAGCCGAGCGGCGGGCAGGTGACCGTCAGCGTGGGATCGATGCCGCGGAATTTCTCACCGAAGATGCCCATCACCGTCGAGGTGTCTTCCGGGGTCTGGATGAACACGCGCGTCGACACCACGTCGGCCAGGCTCGCCCCCACCCCGGCCAGCGCCCGCTCGATGTTGGCGAAAACCTGATGGGTCTGATCGGTCACGTCGGCGGGAATCTCCTTCGTCTCGGGATTGCGACCGGCCGTGTTGGAAACGAAAATCCAGTTGTCGACCGCCACGATCCGCGAATAGCTGCTCAGTTCCTCCAGCTTTGCGCCGGACTTGACCTTCAGGATTTCGGTCATCTCAATTCCGTTTGTCTGTCGTCGAATGGAAAAGGCGGAGCGAACGGCGGGGAAGGGGCTGCCGTCCGCTCCAGGTCTTCAGCGCAGGACCGGGACGTCCCACAGGTTCAACTTGACGCCGATGCCCTTTTCGACGGCGTTGCGATAGACGACGGTGCCCCAAGCTACGTCCTCGACCGGCATGCCGCCGACCGACAGGATGATGATCTCCTCATCGTTCCGGCGACCGGGCGCGTTGCCCGCGCAGATGGCGCCCAGGTCCTCCAGCTCGTCGCGGCTCATCCGGCCGTCATGGATCATGTCCATGAAACGCACGCCGATGACCGGAACATGCACATGGGCGGGCTTCGGCAGCTCCTCGAACCACGCTTCGTAAAGACCGATGTTGTCCATCACCTTGCGGACGTCGGCCTGCTCCATGCCGGCGTCGATCTCGCAGGAGGCCGGCATCGACAGGAAGGCTCCCGGCTTGACCCACTCACGGCGGACCACCGGGTATTTGGAGACATCGCCGGTTTCGCCCGATCCGCAGTAGGTCACGATGTCGGACCCGCGAACGACCTGCTCGAGGTCGTCGACGACCTCGATGGTGGTGATCTGCGGGTAGGTTTCCTTGACCCAGGTCAGGAAGCTGTCGAGGCTCGCCTTGCCTCGGCCCTTGACCTTGATGGTGTCGATGCGCTCGCAGGTCGCCATGAAGGCGGCCAGCGAGGTCTTGGCCATCACGCCGGGGCCTTGAATGCCGACCACCTTGGAATCCTTGCGCGCCAGATGCCGCGCCCCGACGCCCGGAACCGCCCCGGTGCGATAGGCCGACAGAAGGTTGGCCGACATGTAGGCCAGGGGCGCGCCGGTGTCGGCGTCGTTCAGCGTGAACATCAGGATGGAGCGCGGCAGCCCCTTCTCGCGGTTGGCGATGTTCGAGCCGTACCACTTCATGCCGGCGGTGCAGAACTTGCCGCCGAGATAGGCGGGCATCGCCATGAAGCGGCGGTCCGCCGTCGGCTTCGGCATGTTGGGGAACGGCGAATTCTCCGGGAACACGATCAGGGCGCCATGCGAATCATTGTTCGCGCCCGCCATCCGGTAATCGCCCGTATGGAGCAGAACGAACATTTCCTCCATCGTGTCCACGCAGGCGGCCATATCGGTCACGCCCGCCTTGACCATGTCCTGTTCCGAAAGATAGAGAAAGTCGATTTTCGGCAGTTCACTCATTGCTCTCGTCTTCCCTGTTTGCGATCTCTGGACGTTTTCGTCTGCAGATTTTTTGTTTCCACAGTTAAAACAATATTGTTAATTTGTTATATTTTGATTTTCTGCCTTTTTGTTATTTCACATCTTGCAGGATCGACGTCCATCAGTGGACTCAACATTTGAGGATTTGGTGCTTATCTGCTTGATAAAAGTGGCCAAAAATTTGACTTTTGACGCCACGCCATCAAGTTTCTGTCTTTGC